>NZ_JBPQTX010000361.1:0-6685 GCF_051386555.1 Streptomyces sp. URMC 126 | reverse complement strand
AGAGACATGCCCAGCCCTGCCCGCGTTCTCCCCACTCCCCTCACCTCTCCCTTCTCCGCGTCCGGTGAGGAGGCTCCCGGCGGGCGGCGGGCCATGGCGGTGTGGGGTGTCGGCGTCTGCGTGTACCTCGTCGCGATCGTCTTCCGGACCAGCCTCGGGGTCGCGGGGCTCGACGCCGCGGACCGCTTCCACATCAACGCGTCCGCGCTCTCGACGTTCTCGATCCTCCAGCTGCTGATCTACGCGGCCATGCAGATCCCCGTCGGGCTGATGATCGACCGGCTCGGCACCAAGCGGGTGCTCATGCTCGGCGCCGCGCTGTTCACCGCCGGCCAGCTCGGCTTCGCCCTGAGCCCGACGTACGGCACGGCGCTGGCCTCGCGCGCGCTGCTCGGCTGCGGGGACGCCATGACGTTCATCAGCGTGCTGCGGCTGGGCTCGCGCTGGTTCCCCGCCCACCGGGCCCCGGTGATCTCGCAGGTGGCGGCCCTGTTCGGCACGGTCGGCAACCTGGTCTCCACGCTCGTCGTCCCCCGGGCGCTGCACGGACTCGGCTGGACCGCGACCTTCGCGGGCAGCGCGGCGGCCGGTGCCGTGGTCCTGCTCCTGACCCTGTTCTTCCTCAAGGACCACCCGGAGGGGCACGCGCCGGCACCCGCGCGGGCCGCGGAGGCGTCGGGGTCGGCGTCCGTGCGGCGGCAGATCGCCGCCGCCTGGCGGGAGCCGGGCACCCGGCTGGGCATGTGGGTCCACTTCACGGCCCAGTTCCCGGCGACGGTGTTCATGCTGCTGTGGGGGCTCCCCTTCCTCGTCCAGGGGCAGGGCCTGTCCCGGGAGGCGGCCGGCGGTCTGCTCACCCTCTCCGTGCTGTCCGCCATGACGGTCGGACCGGTGTACGGGCAGCTGATCTCCCGCCGTCCCGCCGCCCGGACGGCGCTGGCGCTCGGCACGGTGGCCGCGACCGCCCTGGCGTTCGCGGCGGTACTCGGCTGGCCGGGGGCGCACGCGCCGGTGTGGCTGCTGTCGGTGCTGTGCCTGGTGCTCGGCGCGTGCGGCCCGGCGTCGGTGGTCGGCTTCGACTTCGCGCGCCCCGCGAACCCGCCGGAGCGGCAGGGCACCGCCTCGGGCATCGTCAACATGGGCGGGTTCGTCGCCTCGATGACGACGCTGCTGGCGGTCGGCGTGCTGCTGGACGCCACCGGCGACGACTACCGGATCGCCTTCTGCTCGGTCTTCGCCGTCCAGGCGTTCGGAGTGTCCCGGATCCTGCGACTCCGCCCGGGTACGGAGGGGCGGCGCGTCCGCTCGCGCCCGGTGGCGTCCGGCGGCGCCGAGCCGGTGCACGCCCGGCCTGACCCCGGCCGGCGCCGCCGCCACCCGCCGCCCGGCTCAGTCCCGCAGCAGCCGGATCGCCGCCTCGACGAGATGGGCGTCCGTCGCCGCCGAGCGGTGGCCCGCGATGCCGGAGCGCAGTAGGGACGCGCCCTCGGCCAGGGCCACGAAGGTCTCGGCGCGGCCCCGGCAGCGTTCGGCGGGCCAGTCCGGGCGGAGGGTCCGGACGTAGGCGGTCACGTGGTCCGCGTAGCGGCGGTAGAAGGCGCGGACCGCTTCCGCGATGGCCTCGTCCCGCGCCGCGAGGGCCCAGATCTCGACGAACAGCCGAACGAGGTGGGGATCCTCCTGTTCGGCGAGGACGACGGCCACGGCCTCGGCCGGGTCGGGGCCCGGGCCGTCCGGGCCGCCGAGACCGGCCGGGCCGGTCAGCCGCTCCAGCGAGCGGTCAAGGGCCCGTTCCAGCACCGCCCTGACCAGGTCGGCCCGAGTGGGGAAGTAGTGCTGGAGGTGTCCGAGGCGGACGCCCGCCTCGGCGGCGACGGCCCGCAGGGACGCGTCCGCGTTCCCCTTGGCGACGAGCACGGCCTCGGCGGCGTCCAGCAGGGACGCCCGGCGGGCGCTCCCCTGCCGGGTCAGCTTCCCGCCGGTCATGTGACGTCCACCGCCACCCCGGCCGACTCCAGGGCGGGCAGTACGTCCCGCGGGGCCGGGGCGGCCTCGGGGAAGGCGACGCCGACGGGGGGCGGCGAGCCGTCCGCGCCCAGCACCCGGCGCAGCCCGCACCAGGCGCCCACGGCGGTGAGGTGGGCCTGCCCCGCCGGGTCAGAGACCACCGCCGAGCGATGCCCGCCCGCCCTGCCGCGGACGTCGACGCGGAAGCGGGCCTCTCCCCCGTCCCCCGGCGCGTACAGCAGCGAACGCCGCAGCTTGGTGAACCGGTCCCCGCGCCCCCAGCGGAAGAAGCCCGTCCGCCGGAGGGCCAGCAGGGCGGAGGTCGAGGCGGCGGAGCTGAAGCCGATCCGGGTGGTCGCCGTGTCCACGCCCAGCGACAGCGGCAGGGTGAACTGCTCCGGCGTGTCGATCCGCGCCACCTTGGTGCGGTGCCCGCCGACGGCCACGGACCCGGCGTCGCTCAACGGCACGACCATGCGGCGTTCGCCGCCCTCGGTGGCCTCGTAGTCCAGCCCCAGCCGGTCCATGAATTCCACCGAGTCGGCGCCCGCCCGGTCCTTCAGGTCGTACCGGACGGCGATCTCGACGGACGCCGCGCCGCCCAGCTCGTCCGCCAGCGCCGCGGCGACCAGCGCGGTCACCCCTCCCATCCAGGCGGACGACAGCAGGACCGGGGCCCGGGGCGGCGTCAGGGCCGCGACGGCCAGGGCCCGCTGGAGCCGCGCGGTCCAGCGGGTGACGTCCACGTACGGCACCCCGCCGCGCAGGGCGGCCCGCAGGATCCGGTCGTCGGGATCGTTCACCGTGCCGACCACGGCGCGGACCCGGGCCCGGAACGGCTCCGGGTCCGCCAGATCCCAGCGGCGCACCTCGGCCCCGGTGGCCGCGGCCACCTCCCGCCCGCGCTCGGGCGTCCGTCCGGTGAGCAGCAACGGCCAGTCCCCGGCCGCCAGTCGCGCCAGCTCCGCGCCGACCGTCCCGTAACCACCGGCCACGAGCACGGGGCCCGCCGGATCGGTCTGTATGTCGTCGTCATGCATGGCACCGAGACTAGGTCGCCCGACCTAGAAAGATCAACGGCTTTACGACGAGGGGGTCATGGGCCGCTCGCGGCCGGCCGGAGAAGGGGCGGCGGGACGGCACGCGTACCGGCGTGGCGTCCGCCGCTCGCCCTTCCGGGCGCGGGTCGAGGACGAAGTCGGCTCGGGACGGCGGCCGGAGTGCGGATGAACGGCGGCCCGCGGCCGTGGAGCGACTCGGGCGCCGGCAGGGTGCTTCCCCGATCCGGCGGCGGCGGCCGGTCCGAACGCCGCGCGGATCGGTGCCGGTTGCGCTCAGGCTTACGCCGGCGCGCTCGGCGCCTCAAGGGAGGGTTGCGTCGTCGCGAACACCACCGAGGCGCGACCACGGCTCGGGGGCACCGCGGGGAAACCGGGCGCCGGACCGGAGCCGCACCCCGCCGAGGGCCACCGACGACGTCAGGCGTGGAGGAACGGACGGGTGCGGCCGGCCATGACCGCCACCGGAAGCACGGCGCACCACGCACGACGCACGCCGCGCCCTGACGCCACGACGCCCCGGCGGCATCCGCGACGGGCGCGAGGTCACCCGGCGGCGGCCCTCCCGCACGCGGGCCCGTCGACGCGTCAAAATCGGGCAGGACCGCCCGAACCGTACGGGAGCAGGCCGCGCCGCACGGCGACGCGGACGTTAGTCATCCGCATCCGGCCATGGCAACTTGCTGCCCCAAGTCGCAATGTATTGCACTTAAAGTCGGTCCATATCCGTCTTCCCTCCGTCTTCGCTCTCGACAAATCAGGCAATCACCCACAGAACGCGGTTTTGCCTCCCGGGCACTTCCATGGCTCCGCCGATCCCCCGCCGGTTAGAGTCCTGGGGTCGGAGCGTGCGCGAGAGGGTGGACGATGCAGCAGGGGGGAGCGCCCGCGGGGGGCGGGGAACGGCCGTCCGTGGAGGCGCGGATCACCGCCGCCAAGGCGGATGTCGCCCGGCGGCTGCGGTACGTGCGCCACCACCACCCCGAGGGCCCGTTCACGCTCGCGGGGCTGGCCGAGCGCGCCGGGGTCTCCAAACGGACGCTGTCCCAGGCGGAGTCGGCGGACGGCTCCAACCTCACCCTGGAGACGCTGCTCAAGGTCAGCGACAGCCTGGGCATCCCGCGCGCCGCCTACTTCCTCGACGAGCAGGTCTTCCGGCAGGTGAACAAGGAACTGGCGGGAGACGGGCCCGCGGAGGAGTCGGCGGTCCGTGTGGACCAGCTGTCCCGCATGCTGAACGACATCCTCGACACCGCCGCACGGGCCCGGTACGCCTTACGGGACCTGCCCGCCGACGGGAACGCGCCGGACGGCGGCGCCTGACCCGTCGCCCGGGTCCCGCTCAGCCGCCAACCTCGGCGATCAGCAGCGCCACGTCGTCCTCGCTCCCCTGACGGAACACCGAGAGCAGCAGGTCGCAGGTCTCCTCCAGCCCGATTCGGGGGCCGTCGAGGACGCGGACGAGCTCCGCGAGGCGGACGTCCAGGGCCTCGTCGCGGGTCTCCACCAGGCCGTCCGTGTAGAGGACGAGCCGGTCGCCCGGGGCGAGGTCCAGGGCCACGCTCTCGAACGGCACGCCGCCCACGCCCAGCGGGGCGCCGGTGGGCAGGTCGAGCAGGACGGGCGGGCCGCCGTCGCGCAGCAGGACCGGCGGCAGGTGCCCGGCGTTGGCCACGCAGCAGCGGCCGCCCGCCGGGTCGTAGACGGCGTAGACGCAGGTGGCGATCTGCTGGTCCAGACCGGTGGCGGCGCGGTCGAGGTGCCGGAGCACCTGGGCCGGGTCGAGGGCGAGCCCGGAGAGGGTCCGGGCGGCGGTGCGGAGCTGGCCCATGGCGGCGGCCGCGGTGATGCCGCTGCCCATGACGTCGCCGACGACCAGGGCGCTCTTGCCGCCGTCCTGCGGAACGACGTCGAACCAGTCGCCGCCCACCTGGCCCGCCGTGCCGGCCGGCTGGTAGCGGTAGGCGACCTCCAGCCCCGGCGGGCTGGGCGGGCGCTGGGGCAGCAGGGTGCGCTGGAGGCTGAGCACGGCGGCGCGTTCCCGCTGGTACCAGCGGGCGTTGTCGATGCAGACGGCGGCCCGGGCCGCGAGTTCGCCCGCCAGCACCACGTCGTCCTCGGTGAAGGGGGCGGGGTTGTCGGTGCGCTTGAGGTCGAGGGCGCCGAGCACCTCGCCGCGGGCGATCAGCGGGACGGCGATGTACGAGTGGAGGCCGGCCCGGGCCAGCACGGAAGCCGCAGTCGTGTCACGGGCGATGCGCGGGAGGTCGCGGGTGCCGACGCGGGGCAGGTGGACGGGGCGGCCGGTGGCCACGCACTCGGCGACCAGCCGGTCGGCCGGGTAGTGGGCGAGTTCGCCGGTCGGGTCGGCGGCCCGGGCGGCGTCGGCGGCGCCCGGGGTGCCGGCCGAGGCGACCGCGAGGGCCCGGATCGCGGTGGCGCGGCCCCCGGGCGCCCGGTTGCCCTCCAGGGCGGCGTCCAGGACGTCGACGGCCGCGACGTCGGCCAGCGCCGGGACGACGACCTCGGCGAGCTCGTGGGCCGTCTGGTCGAGGTCCAGGGTGGTGCCGATGAGCACGGAGGCGTCGGCGATCAGGGCCAGCCGGCGCCGGGCCGCGGCGGCGGCCAGATCGGCGCGGTGGCGGTCGGTGACGTCCAGGACGGACGCCGCGACGCCGAGGATGTGCCCGCCCGCGTCCTCCAGCCGGTAGTAGGAGATCAGCCGGGCCCGGTCGTCCTCGCCCCCGCCGAGCCCGCCCGCCACGAACCGGTCGAGCTCCGGCTCGCCGGTGGCCAGCACCCGGCGCATGGCGGCCTCGCTCGCCTCGACGTCCACGAACGGCAGCACCTCGCCGATCCGCCGTCCCAGGTGCTCCTCGGCGGGGAGGCCGTGGATGCGCTCCAGGGCGGGGTTGACCATCACGTAGCGCAGCTCGGTGTCGAGGACGGCGAGGCCGATCGGGGACTGGGCCACCAGGCGCAGCGACAGCGCCAGGTCCCGTTCGAGGTCGCGCAGGACCTCGCGGTCGGTGGCGATGCCGAGGGCGTACATGCTGCCGTGCGGGCCCTCCAGGCGGACGTTGCGCAGTTCGACCAGGCGGGGGCCGCCGTCCTTGTGGCGGACGGGGAAGACGCCGGCCCAGCTCTCGCCCTCGCCCATCACCCGGTCGAACAGGTCCAGGACGACGGCCAGGTCCTCCTCGGCGACCAGCAGCCGGGCGGCGTACTGGCCGAGCGCCTCGGCGGGGGTCCAGCCGAACAGGTCCTGGGCCTGCGGGCTCCACAGGATGATCCGGCCCTCGCGGTCGAGGACCACGGCGGCCACGCTGAGCACGTCGAGGAGGCTGCCCGCCTCGTCCCAGGCGGGCCGGGGCCGGGCGGGGCCGGTCCGGAATCCGTCGGTGGTGCCCATGCGAGGTCCTCCTTGCGCCCGCGTGCGGTGGGGGCGGACACGGTGGCGCCGGTGCCGGGACGAGGGACCGTCGTCCCGGGCCGGTACCGCCGCTCGCGCCGCCGTCCGTCGCGCCGCGGTCTCCATCGTCCCTCGGATCCCGCGCGGCGCGCAGCCGCTGCGACACGGGGCGCGGCGCGGCGGGCGGGCGGGTCAGCTCGTCGTAGGC
>NZ_JBPQTX010000360.1:0-6730 GCF_051386555.1 Streptomyces sp. URMC 126 | reverse complement strand
GGTTCGCGGAGGCCCGGGGTGGTGGGGGCGCAGTCGGGGTACGTGTTCGCGAACTCCGTGAGGAGGGTGCGGGTTTGCAGGAGGGCCAGGGGGCTGCCGAGGCAGGAGTGGGGGCCCACGCCGAAGGCGAAGTGCGGGTTGGGGCGGCGGGACAGGTCCAGGCGGTCCGGGTGGGGGAACACCTCGGGGTCGCGGTGGGCGGAGCCCAGCAGGACCCGGACCCGGTCGCCGGGGGCGAGCCGCCGGCCGCCCAGGACGGCCGGGGCGGTCACCGCGCGGTCCTGGGCCTGGAACGGACTGTCGAAGCGGATGAGTTCGTCGAGGGCGACGGACGTCATGGGGCCCGTGAGGCCGGCGAACCGGCGGAGGGCGCCGGGGTGGCGGATCAGCGCGTTCAGGGCGTTGCCGAGGAGGCGCAGGCCGGAGTTGAGGGCGGCGAACAGCAGGGCGGACAGCGCGGCGATCAGGGCCTCGGGGGCCACCGTGTGGGCGGGCGCGTGCAGCCGCAGGGAGCGCAGGATGCCGCCGGCCCGGTCGGTGGCGTCGTGCGCGTAGCGGTACTCGGCGCGGAGCATCCTGGCCAGCAGGGCCCGCGCCCGTAGTCCGGCGGCGGTCTCGTCGGGGCCCGCGCCGGCCGTCATGCCGCGGATCGCGTCCCGGCAGGCGTCGAGGAAGCCGTCGCGGGCGGCCAGGCCGCCGCAGAACAGGGCTCCGCCGGCGTACGCGGTGACGGGGACCGCGATATCGGTGACGAAGTCGGCCGTCCGCCGTCCTTCGAGGCCGGCGAGGAGGCCGCGGGTGAACGCGCGGACGTCGGCGGCGAGCCGGCCGAGGTCCTGCGCCCGGAAGGCCTCCGTGAGCAGCTCGCGGACCGGCTGCCGGTCCTCGGGGGCCAGGGTGCCGGTCTGCTCGGGGCCGAGGGACGCGGGGTGGCGCGCGTCGCGCAGGCGGCCGAGGTCGGCGGTGAACAGCCGGCTGTCCCGGAGGACGCGCAGACAGTCGTCGTAACGGGATATCACCCAGAATCCGGAGCCGGATTCCCCGTACCGGTGGACGGGGTCCGCTTGCCGCAGCTTGGTATAGACCTTATAGGGGTCGGCGATAAAGTCCGGGGAAAGCGGGTCGAAAAGCGCGTCGCCGGAGCCTTGGGGTCCGGTGGAAATCCGGGGCCCCTGGGAATCCCGGGTGCGGACCCGCCCCGGCCCCGGGCGCCGTGGACACGCGTCGCTCATCAGGGGTTCCTCCTCGTCGCCGCGACCGCCGAACTGCCGTGCAACCGACGGGGGTTGATAATTGAATCCGAGACGACGCATCGTACTGAGCGGGGGCGCCCGGCGACAGGGAAAGGGCGGGGAGGATACGGAACGGATGCCTTTCGCTTTTCCGGCGGAACCCGCGCCGGAGTTCCGGCGGGCTCAGTTCACGAGCAGGGCCATGTCCCAGTCCGCGTGGGCGCGGCCGTTGGCATACGCGTCCAGGGCCAGGGCGACACCCGCCGCGCCGTCCAGGAAGCCGGGGAGGTCCGCCCCGCCGGGGACGTTGGTCATGGCGGCACGGAAGCCGAAACGGTACCTCTCGTCGAAGGCGCCCAGGGCGAGGGCCGCCAGGTCGTCGCGGACCGCCGGGAGCCGGGCGTCGTCCATGTGCGCGCCGAGCAGGCCCAGCAGGTGGAGCAGGCCCCCGGCGCCGTGGCAGATCCCGGCGTCCTCCAGACCCCAGTCCGCCACCGGGCGGGACAGCAGGGGCAGGAGGGAACGATGGGCCAGCTCGTGCCAGTCGGGGCGGTCCAGGGCCAGGGCCGCGAGCTGGATCGCCCGGGACACTCCCGGGGCGCCGTAGCACCAGGAAGGGCGCTGCCACGGCAGGCGGAGCGCGGCGGGGCCCGCGGACCAGTCGTCCAGGGTCAGGAACGGCGGCCGGCCCGCCTCGCCGTCGTCGGGCACCGCCCACCGTTCCAGCAGTCCGACCAGGTTCTCGATGGCCTCCCGCTGGCCCTCGATGGTCTCGCCGGCCCGCCAGGCGAGGGCGAGCAGCGCGAGCGGGCCCGCGACGCCGTGTGCGAGACCGAGGTTGAGGTGGCCGTCGGGCAGTTCCGCCTCCTGGCCCTTCCGTGGCGCCGACCGGCTCCACCAGCGCGGGACGCGGTGGCCGCGGACGACGGCCGTGCCGTGCGCCAGGCCGGTGAGGTAGCCGAGAACGGCGTGCGCTTCCGTGCGGGCCGCCTCCCCGCGGGCCAGCAGGAAGCGGCCGACACCGCTCATGCCGTAGATCGTCTCGAACTCGTGGTTGGTGGCGACCGGCTCGTCCGTGACCGGGGGCAGGGTCTTCCGCACCAGGTCGCGGTGG
Organism: Streptomyces sp. URMC 126; assembly: GCF_051386555.1. NCBI lineage: Bacteria > Bacillati > Actinomycetota > Actinomycetes > Kitasatosporales > Streptomycetaceae > Streptomyces > Streptomyces sp. URMC 126. The sequence continues at coordinate 4,384 of NZ_JBPQTX010000360.1, read as the reverse complement.
TAGGCGTCCAGCCGCTCCAGCGCGGAGCGGTAGCCGCCCGTGGCCCGGTGGGCGACCAGCAGGGCGTACGCCGCGCCGCTGGTGCCCGAGAAGACGCCCCGGGGCGCGGGGCCGCCCCCGGCCACGGCCGCCAGGGCCCGCAGCAGGTACGCGTGGGCGCCCGCGACGTACTCGGGCTCCCGCGCGGTGGCGCCGCTGAAGGCCAGGGAGACGGCCGCGTGGCTGCTCGGCGTCCACAGATTCTCGCCGGCCGGCCCGGCGGGGCCGGCGGGGACGCCGGTGTCCGCCGCGACGGCGTCCGGGTCGGCGAGCGTCCCGAGCACCTCGCGTACGACCTCCCGCGCCTCGGCCGCGTGGCGGGGGCCGCGCACGTCACTCCGCTCCGTGCCCACGGGTCCCACCTCCGGCCGCGCGTCGTCGTCCGAGCTCCTCGCGGGCGATGCCGCGCAGTACGGCGTAGCCGCGTTCCTCGCGGTCCCGGTCGATGCCGAGGAGCCGGTTGTGCTGCATGTGCAACAGGCCGAACAGGGCGTTCCCGTCGTGCGGTACGACCAGGCCCCCGTACGCCCGGGCCTCCGGCGGGCGGTCCCACAGCTCCGCCAGGCCGGGGACCCCCAGGTGGCCGGCGAGGGCCGGCGCCGTCCGGCCGGGGCCGATCAGCCGTCGGGCCAGGGCCCGGTGCTTCTGGAACGCGGTGTGTGCGGAGCTCTTGGCGAACGCGGCGTCCACCCAGGAGCACCAGTCCCAGTCGCCCAGCGACTCCAGCAGCATCGCGTGGTTGGCGGCGGCCAGTACCTCGTCCGGCAGTCCGGCGCCGCGCGGCCGGCCGGTCTGGGCGAGGGCGGAGCGGCTGTCGAGGTGGAAGAGGCGTTCGGCGAGGCGCAGGGCCTCGGGGCCGCCGTAGCGCTCGGTCTCGGGCTCGTACGCCTCCAGGCTCATCCCGCGGAGCAGCCCGGCCTCCCGCCAGGTCCTGACGTGCCGGGCTAGTTCCGGCAGGACGCGGGAGCGGAGGGCCTCCGGGTCGCCGTGGAACCGGACGCGCAGATGCGGGTCGGGGTCCCGGTAGCGGATGAAGAACCAGTGGTCGACGTGGCCGTCGACATCCCGCAGCAGGGCCGGGAGGCAGCCGCCGAGCAGTTCCCCGTGAGCGTCCTCGCCGGCGTACAGCTTGGCGTACAGCCAGTCCTCGCCGGGGAGGCGGACGTCGTCCTCGACCGGTACGGCCGGCACCGGCGCGTAGGCCGGGGCCGGTGCCGCCGGCCGCGGGCGGTGGACGAGGGGGATCAGCACCTCGGTCATGTGCCCGTGCGCCCAGCCGAGCCCCCGGCCGCCGGCCGTGCGGTCCTCCACGACGCCGAAGCCGCCGCCGGTACGGACCTCCCGGCGCAGCAGGGCGCGGTGCCAGGGGTCGGTGAGGTCGACGCCGAAGCCCTGGTCGCCGCGGACGATCTGGACGCGTTCCGGCACCCGGTAGCGCCGCCGCCACCCGTCGAGCGCCGCGTCCCACCCCGCGTCGTCGGCCGCGGCGGCGCGGAGGTGGCGGTCGGGCAGCCAGCGCTTCGGGGACACCGTGATCCGTCCGAAGGTCACCCGGGGGAGAAAGGGGAGGTCCTGGAGGCCGTACCAGTCCCAGTCGGTCCAGACCCGGGAGTGGGCGACGCCGATGTCGTACAGCAGGCGGGCCACCTTGGGTGCCTGCCGCTGCGGGGAGACCAGGTGCGGGACGACGGGCAGGACGCGGCGCCCGGTGGCGGGGTCCGTCAGCCGCATGCCGGAGGCGTCGACGCTCACCAGGAGGCGGCGCCAGTCGAGGTGGCCCTCCTCGGCGGGGTCGGCGTAGACGCCGACGGGTATGCGGTGCGGCAGCAGCCGGGGCACCCGCAGCGGGTTCAGGGCCCGGGCCGCGTGCGGCCGGAAGACCACCTGGGCGGGCAGTGTCCGTCCGTCGTCGAGGATGCCCAGGAAGCGGGCCAGGCCATCGGTGGCGCCGGTGAGCTCCGCGAAGCGGGCGGCCGTCGCGCCGGCCGTCCAGGAGCCGGAGTGCGGGCCCTGGACCAGGGCGAACTCGCCGCGGTCCAGGGCCTCCGCGCTGTCGGCGAGGAGCTGGAAGCAGAGCTCCAGCGAGTCGGGGCCGGCCGCTTCCCGTTCCGCCTCGGACAGGTCGTCGTCCGCGGCGAGGAGGCCGAGCACCCGCTCGTCCACGACGATCTCGTCGTCGCCCCCGGCCAGGGCCTCCTGGACCAGTTCGGCGACCAGGCGGCGGCGCGCCCGGTCGACGGCGTCGCGCGGCTCGGGCGCGGGCGGCTCGGCGGCGTCGCCGCGCTCCCGGTAGGCGGCGGGGAAGCCCAAGCCGCGGTGGGGGTCGACCAGTTCGCCCAGCGGCACCCGCGCCGTCATGCCGTAGCGCTCCAGGAAGGCGTCGCAGTACTCCCGCAGATGGGAGAAGCCGGCGGCCTTCCGCGAGACGGCCCACATCGCGGAGGCGTAGCGCCGGGCCTCCTCGACGACGGCGGGCGGGATCCGGACGTCGGCGTCCGTCCGCAGGTCGACCTGGAAGGGCGGGGGCGTGGTGCCGTCGTCGGCGCCGGCGGCGCGGAGGGCCCGCCGCCAGGCGTCCTCGCCCTCGCCGGGCACGGCCCGCTCGTAGGCGTGGACGGCGTCGCGGACGGCGCGCAGCCGGTCCGCCGCTTCGGGGAGGGGCGCGACGGCTGCCTCCACCCGGTCGAGGGTCCGGCCGTCGAGGTGCGGCTCGTCGAGCGAGGTGAGGAGGAAGCCGTGCCGGATCAGCTGGGCCAGGGCGGCGTCGACGCGCTCCGCCGGAGCCTCGGGGAACGCCACGGCCGCCTTCTCCAGCAGCCCGTCGTAGGGCTGGGGGACGGTGGCGGCGTCGCACACCCAGGCGACGAGCGGAGTGTGCCGGACGGAGAGGTCGCGCGGGGCGGCGGGCAGGATCAGCCGCGTGCCGCGGACCCGGCAGAGGTCGTTGACGACGACGTGTACGCGGCGGCGGACCTCGGGCGCCTCCAGCCACTCCCGGACGCGCTCCGCCAGCCAGGCGCCGTCGGGGCGGACGGCCTTCCGTCCCGGTCCCCGGATCTCCAGGCGCGCGGACGGACCGGTTCGGGCGGCGGCGACGCCCGCGAAGAGGCCGAACGGGGTGGGCCTGCCGCGGTGGCGCAGGGCGTATCGGGTGAGGGACAGGGCGGCGCCGGTCAGGCGCTTGGCGGGCAGCCCGGCGCCGGAGGCGAGCCGGTCGAGGCTCTCGGCGAGGCTGCCGCTGGCGACCCGGACCGCTTCGCGGAGCAGAGGGTCGGCGGCGAGGGCGAGGACGTCCGGCGCGGTGCCCGTGAGGGGAGGAAGGGGGTGGGTGCGCGGTGCGCCGGCCACGCGGACGAACAGCGGTCCGGCGCTCTGGTAGTGGTCGTTCTGCACCTGGTCGTCCTGCACCTGGTCGTACTGCACGCGGTGGTCCTCGGGGGTCGGCTCCGGACGGGCGGGCGCCCCGGTGGGCGGCGTCGGCCGCCCACCGGGGTTCTCACGGCCCGGGTGGATCAGGTGCAGTTCCAGCAACGGGCGCGGGTGTTCCAGCTGTTGCAGGTGCTGGTGTAACCGCCGAATTCGGTGGCGGAGATATCGGTCTCCGGAACCTGGACGTCGATGTCGAGGTCGGTGATGTCCAGGTTTTCCTGGCGGGTGGGGAGCGAATTAATACGCATAAAAAAAGCTCCTTTCGGGTCTACGCACAGCCGGGCGGATCGCCGGGGCTGAATTTGCGTTCGACGAACTGCCGGTGACTGTAGGCCCGGGCGGGAGTGTTGATCAACAGTTCTCCACAAAGGGATTTCCGTATTCCCGCTGTCCGCTTTGCCGGAGAGAATGGGCATTCCATGCTGTTGCCCGCTGCATCGATCCACTCTCGGTGATCATCTACGTGCGGCGCGTGGCGGGAGTCGGAGGGTTCGCCGGAAAGGGGTACCGGTGCCACCCGGTCCGGTGGGGGACGTGAACGGGGAATCGGAGCGGAGGGCGCGGACCGCTTCACAAGCGGGGGTGGGAATTCCTGTAGGGCCGGGGTGGCGGCGCGAGGGCGGCGCTTCCGTGGCGGTCTCGTCTCCGGCCCGCCGCTCCCGCGCGTGCCGCTCCCGCATACGGGCGGATTCTCCGGCGCTCCGCGCACACTCGGCGCTCATGAAAGTGCGCCGAGTGACCGCATCGGTGATATTTGGGCCTACACCCCGGCGTCCCGTCGCCGCCCGACCCGGCACCCGAGGAGGCAGTCCCATGCGAGGAGGCGTACGGAGCCGGGCCGTCGCGGCCCTGTGCGTCGTCGGCCTCGCCGCGGTGGCCGCCGCCGGGTGCGGGGGCGGGGTGGACGGGCGGACGG
>NZ_JBPQTX010000359.1:0-6741 GCF_051386555.1 Streptomyces sp. URMC 126 | reverse complement strand
CCCACCTACCCCACCCGAACCCCCCGCGTCCAACGCCGCGAGACCCCGCTGATCAAAGCCGCCATGGCGGCGAGAGCGGCGACGGTGGTCAGCGCGGTCGGCAACGAGAAGCGTTCGGCGAGCAGCCCGATGGCGGGCGGACCGAGCAGCATGCCGCCGTACCCGAAGGTGGACGCGGCGGCGACCCCGCCGGGCCCCGTCAGCTCGCCGGCGCGCCCGATGGCGACGGGGAAGATGTTGGCGAGGCCGAGCCCGGTCAGGGCGAAGCCGAGGAACACCGCCCACAGCACCGGTGCGAGAGAGGCGAGCAGCATGCCGGCGGCGGCGGTCGCCCCGCCCGCGACGAGTGTCCGGGTCTGGCCGAGCCGTTCGAGCAGGGCGGTGCCGGACAGCCGTCCGACGGTCATCGCGAGCGCGAACACGGAGTACCCGATGGCCGCGAGGCCCGCCCCGGCACCGACGTCCTGCTGGAGGTGGAGAGCGCCCCAGTCGGCGAGCGCCCCCTCGCCGTACGAGGAGCAGAGGGCGATCAGGCCGAAGACGACGACGAGGCCGCGTCCGCGCACGGGCGGCCGGGGCCGCTTCGGCGCGTCGGCCCGGACGGCCGGGGTCCTCTCGGGCGGCCGGGGCGCCGGATGGGCGAGCAGCACCCGCCCGGCGACGGCGGTGACGACCAGGCCGACGGCGGTCAGCAGGAGCAGGTGGTGGGTCACCGCGAGACGCCCGGCGACCAGGCCGCCGAGGCCCGCGCCGAGCATGCCGCCGACGCTGTAGGCGGCGTGGAAGCTGGGCATCACGGGCCGGCGCAGCGCCGTGACGAGGTCGACGGCCGCGCTGTTCATGGCGACGTTGATGCCGCCGTAGGCGGCGCCGAAGACGAGGAGGACCAGACCGAGGGCGGTCGCGGACCGGGCGAAGGGCGGCAGGGCGATACCGAGGGCCAGGACCGCCGCCGTGACGACGGTGACGGGGTGGCTGCCGAAGCGCCGGCATAGCCGTCCCGTCAGCATCATGACGGCAACGGCGCCGGCCGAGACGCCCAGCAGGGCGAGGCCGAGCGCGCCGGCGGAGGCGCCGGTGCGCTCCTTGATCGACGGGATGCGGACCACCCAGCCGGCGAAGAGGAAGCCGTCGAGGGCGAAGAAGACGGTGAGAGCGGTACGGAGGCGGCGGAGCGACGGATCGGCCGGGATGACACGCTGGTCCCCCCGAAGGGCCGTCCGTATTTTGTTTAGCGTCGGCACAAAGTCAGAATAGGGGTGTGACCCAGACTCGGACAACACGTTTGGAGCGCGGCCGGGCCGCCCTCGGCCCCGCCCTGGAGCTCGTCCACACCGGACGCGCCCCCACGCGCGCCGTGCTCACCGCCGAACTCGGCGTGACCCGCGCGACCGCCGGTGCCGTCGCCGCGGAACTGGAGGCCCTCGGCCTGATCCGGGTGGACGCCCGCCCGACGGCGTCCACCGGGTCGCAGGGCCGCCCCTCGCACCGGCTGTCCGTCGCGCCGGACGGTCCCGTGGTGCTGGCGGCGCAGATCCACGCGGACGGCTTCCGGGCCGCGCTCATCGGTCTCGGCGGGCGGATGGTCGCCACGGCGCCCGGCTGTATGACGGTCCCCGCCGACCCCGCGCGCATCATCGACGCCGTCGTGGAGGCGGGCGCCGGACTGCTGCGCGAGACGGGACGCCGCTGCCTGGGCGCCGGCCTCGCCGTCCCGTCGGCGGTGGCCGAGCCGGAGGGCACCGCCCTCAACCCGCTGCACCTCTCCTGGCCGGCCGGAGCGCCGGTCCGCACGCTGTTCACCGAGGCCCTGGCCAAGGCGGGCGTCCTCGGCCCGGGTGGCGTCCCCGTCACGGGCATGGCCGGCAACGACGTCAACCTCGCCGCCCTGGCCGAACACCGCCACGGCGCCGGCCGCGGCGCCCGGCACCTGCTGTGCGTGGCCACCGGCCACCGCGGCGTCGGCGGCGCGCTGGTGCTCGACGGGCGGCTGCACAGCGGGAGTTCGGGCCTGGCCCTGGAGGTCGGACATCTGACGGTCAACCCGTCCGGGCTCCCCTGCCACTGCGGCAGCCGCGGCTGCCTCGACGTCGAGGCCGACCCGGCGGCCTTCCTCACCGCCGCCGGCCGGACACCCGGCCCGGACAGCTCCCTGCTGCACCAGGCCACCGAGCTGCTCCGGACCGCGTACGACGACCCGTCCGTCCGCGAGGCGGCCGAGCTGATCGCCGACCGCCTCGGCCTGGGCCTCGCCGGCCTCGTCAACATCCTCAACCCCGACCGCATCGTCCTGGGCGGCCTCCACCGCGAACTCCTCGCCGCCGACCCCGACCGCCTCCGCGCCGTCGTCGCGGACCGCAGCCTGTGGGGCCGCAGCGGCAGCGTCCCCATCCTCCCCGCCACCCTCGACCACAACAGCCTCGTCGGCGCGGCGGAGGCGGCGTGGCAGCCGGTGCTGGACGATCCGCTGGGGGTGCTGGGCTGAGGCGGCCGGCGCCTTGCCGCGCTCCCGCGCCCCGGCCGGGTCGGGTCAGGTCAGGTCAGGTCAGGTCAGGTCAGGTCAGGCGAAACCGAGCATCCCGGGAGAGTCGATGTCTACCGTGATCACGCCCGGGGGGTACACCGCCTCCCGGTCGGTCAGCAGGATGGGCATGCCCGCGAACTCGGCCCGCGGCATCGCGCAGTACAGGGCGTGACACACGTCCGGTCCGCCGTAACCGTCGCGGATCATCGTCCCCACCGTGACCGCCGCGATGGCGTCCAAGTTGTCGACGAAACCAGTGGAAAGGGCGAGGGCATGCCAGGAGATGTCGTCGACCGACCCCGCTCGCATCAGACACGTAGCGGGAGCGACCAACCGGTCCCCCGCGACTTGGCCGCGTTCCCAGCAGGCAGGTGCAACGCCTTGTGACCCTGCGCGAGCGCCACTACAGCGCCCGTGTCGAGGGCGATCACGCGGCAGTACCTCGTGCGGCGGCCCGGACCTTCTCCGCGGCGATCTTATGGATATTGCCGAGGACGTCCGGGGCCTCCTCGAATTCCCCGTCGCTGATGTCCACGCCGAACAGACTGCGGATGACCTCCCTGTCGGCCGCCACCCGCTCGGCCCGCTGAGCGGCGGTCAGCTGCTGATCGGCCAGTCGTTCCACCAACTGGCCGATGCTCAGCCCTTGTTCCTTCGCCAGCTCCGCAAGGCGGTCGTGGGTAGCCCGGGAGACCGGGATCGTCGTCGTCGCCATAGCGGCAACATAGCGCCCCTACGGACCCGAGGTGGCCGGTCACCGGCACCGGTCGCCTCAGCACTCCGCTACACCGGCCAGTGCGTCCGCTATACCGGCGAATGCGCCCGCGCCACCGCCGGCACGGCCCCCGCGCCCGCCGGGTGCAGGGCCGCCGGTTCCGCGAAGGCCGCGGTGCCGAGGGAGGTCAGGGAGGCCGTCGCCCGTTCGAAGGCCACCGCGGGCTCGGCGCCGCGGTCGCGCCAGGGGTCGGCGGCGGGAGCGGAGGCCGGTACGAGCAGGGTGAACCACACCGCCTTCCCCCCGTCGTGGTGCGGCTGCACGCCCCAGCCGGCGCTGAGCGCCGCGACCAGGGCGAGGCCGCGCCCGTGGGTGCTGGTCTCGTCCGGAGCGCCGACGCGCGGCAGCCGGGGGTCGTGGTCGCGTACGGACACGGTGAGCCGGTCGAGCATGAGGGTGATCTCTACCGTGCACCGCTTGTCCGGCTCCGCATGCTGGTGGACGTTGGTGAGGAGCTCGGTCACGCCGAGCGCGGCGGGATCGATGAGCGGATCGAGATGCCAGTAACGCAACTGCGCAGAGACGATTCTGCGCACCTGCCGGATCCGCTGCGGCAGGGCTTGGAGCTCGACGGTGCAGTGCTTGTTCACTCGGCTGATCACGGCTGCGACTCCCTGAAGAAGTAGGGCTAGCCTGATGCAGATGCGTGTCGCGGTACGCGCCCGACCCGGTCCGGCGGGCGAGCCGGACCGCACGACGGAACCGATCCGGAACGCGACCGTCGATGAACCCTCAGTAGTGCTGGTACGCCTCAAGGGTCGGCCTTCGCCGTCGGCGACGCAACTCGTGCGCCCCCACCGTGCACCCGTGCCGCCCCTGTCGCGCGCTCGCTCCGGCGGGTGCGCGAGCGGGCGGGGGCTTGTACGGGGGCCGGTACTTACGGTGCTTCCGGGGGCCGGCCGGTACTTCCGGGGCCGGCGCTTCGGGTCTGGCGCTTCGGGGGCCGGTACTTCCGAAGGCCGGTACTGCGGGAGCCGGTGCTGCTGGAGCCGGTGCTGCGGAGGCCGGTTCGACGGAGGCCGGTTCGACGGCAGGGACATCGGAGCACGCCCGCCCAGGCAGCCGGACGCCCGTACGCACGCCTCGCTTGGCCGCCGTACGCGCATCTCACCGGGCAGTCGGTCACCGGTGGGCGCTGCCGAGTGCCCACCCGGCACGGCGGCGCCCCACCGCTCGTCTCCGCCCCGGCCGTGCGCCTTCGCTGGGGCGCCCCTCGCTCGGGCGCCATTCGCCGTTGGCCGCTCGCTCGCTCGCCGGGGCGCTTCGCCCTTCCCTCCGCTCCCCCACAGGTCTCTCCGCTCCCCCACGGTCCCGACCCTTGCCGCACATTCATTCCGGCCCGTCACCGCGCGCGGCCTCCACCGCCTCCAGGAACCGGCGGACCGCCGCTTCCGGATCCTGGCCCGAGTCCCCGAGGTCGAGGACGTACCGGTTGCCGTTGAGCGTGGCCCGGGCCCGGTCGCGGGCGGCGAACCAGGCCTTGCGAGCCTGGACCGCGTCCACCGGAGCGCTGTCGATCTCCACCCCGTAGCTGGTCAGGAGCTCCAGACGACCGTTGTGGATCTTCACCTGACCGGCCCGGGTGAGCGAGCGGAGCGATTTCTCGATCCGTACCCCCGTCGCTTGGAACTCCGGTTCCCCCACGGTGCACCGCCTCTCGGCCGATGGATGTCTGCTGCGCAGTCTGCCCGCGAGCCGGTACCCGCACCAGGGGCCGATTTCCGTCGCGGTCACGGGGCGCGAAGGCGCCCGGCGGCGCCCCGGCACACGACCGCGCCCGCCCGGCCGACGGCGCGCGACCGGGTGGTTCCCGCCGGCGACGCGCGGCGGGATGTACGTACCAGGCACCGGCATAAGCCGGTCAGGGGACCGGCACCGGACCGCGGCCGGGCGCACGGGACGCGACACGCGAACGAGCTCCGGCGGCGGGTCGTCGCACGCCGTTCCCGTACGGGTTCACCACCCGGAAGGCCGAGCAGACGGCACGGCGGAAACCGGCACGGCGGAAACCGGCACGGCGAGCATCGGCACAGCGAACATCGGCACAGCGCGCCTCGGCAGAGCGTCCGAAGAGACGGCGCCGCGCCCGTCACCCACCGGAATCCACACCCGGCTCCGGCTCCACGCCCGCCCCCGCCCCAGCCCCCGGCGCCCGCTCAGGCTTCGCCTCCCGTAGCGAAACCGCTTCCCCGGCCAGCCGCGCGTCCAGGGCGCGCAGCGCGTCACGGAAACCCCGGCTCGGGACCGGGCGGCCGAGCAGGGCGAGGCAGCGGATCGGCAGCGGGGCGTCCAGCGCCACCGTCCACCGGACGAGGGTGCCGCTCCCCGACGGCGTGAGCCGCCAGTCCTCCAGGAGGGCCCGGAGGAACGGCACGTTGGTGGTGTCGACGCGGTACGCGTACCGGCGGGGTGCGTCGTCCGCCACCACCGTCTCGTGGAACCGGGCCCCGCCCGCGAGCCGGATCTCGCGTCGCCGCCGCCCCGTCCCGTCCAGCGGCCGGGCCAGCGTGACGACGCGGAACCAGCGGGACCAGGCGGTCACTTCCTGGGCAAGCGCCCGGTACACCCGCTCGGGCGGAGCCTTCATCGGAGCGACGAACGTCAGCCGCAGCGGCGCGACGGCACCGCGAACCGCCGCACGGGAGAGCCGCGCGCGGGAGGGCAGAAGGCGCCCGAACACCGCCGCGCCCGGGACCAGAGCGCCCGCCGAACCCGAACCTGCCGGACCCGAGCCTGCCGACACTCCGCCCGCCGAACCGACGGCCGTCGAGTCGTCCTCCGTACCGGCGAAATCAGCGCCTACAGGGCGGAGTCTGCGCGCCATCGAGACACCCCCACGGGCTCGGCCGACCACATACGCGCACACCCTAGCCCGCAGGCCCCACCTTGTCTGCGGCGCGGGCTTCCGTGACAACTGCCTGTCCGCTGCCCGGTGCGGACGCCCCACTATGGTCCTGACGCGGGGCGGCACGAGAAGCGGTAGGAGGAAGCGGCGATGGACTCCGACCGTCTCAGCGAGCCGATCCGACGCATCACTTCGCCGGACGCCCGCGACAGGGGCTCGGGGCCGATCAGGCGGCCGATCGGCCGACGGCCTATTCGACGGACGACGAACGGATGCCGGCCGGCATCCCGGCCGCGTGCGCGGCCCGGGAGTCGGACGAGCGGGCGCTGGAGGCGCAGTTGCACGCACTCTTCGAGCTGGGGACCGGCGGGTTCACGGACGCGGAACGAAACCCGACACGGTCAGGACAACCGACCCCGGCGGCCCGGGCCACGAACGGAGAAACTCTCCGCGCACCCCTGACCGGTGTGAGCCCAGAGGCACCCGGCCGGATACGGACGGCGGACGGCGGACGGCGGACGGCGGACGGCGGACGGCGGACGGCGGACAAACGACACCCCGGCGCGCCCCTCGCCCTCCCACCACCCCCGAACACAC
>NZ_JBPQTX010000358.1:0-6768 GCF_051386555.1 Streptomyces sp. URMC 126 | reverse complement strand
ACCGTGACCACCTCGCCGGAGCGGGCGAAGGCGACGCAGTGGGCGGCGGCGGGGCCGGTGGCGGTCAGTGGGGTGTACGTGGCGTCGGGGCCGAACCAGGCGGGGTGGGCGCGGCGGAGGCGCAGGGCCGTGCGGGTGAGGTGGAGCTTCGCCGCGGAGAGACCCGCGGGTTCCTCCGCCGCGAAGTCCGGCGGGCGGCGGTTGTCGGGGTCGACGAGGGCGCGGAAGACGCGTTCGGTGCCCATGTAGACGTCGGGGACGCCGGGCATGGTCAGGTGGAGCAGGGCCGCGCCCAGGGTGTTGGCACGGATGGACGCGGCGGCGGTCTCCGCGAAGGCCGTGAGCTCCTCGTGGGCCGGGCCGCACGGGCCCGCGACGACGAAGCGCTCCACCGCCTGCTCGTACGCCGCGTCGGGCTCCGTCCACGTGGTGCGCAGCGCCGCCTCGCGGACGCTCTTGAGGACGGCGGGGACGAGCCGCAGCGCGTCCGGCTCGCCCAGGCCGAAGGCGTTCTGCCAGGCCGTCCAGGCCACGTGCGGCTCGGGCGGGGCGGTCCGCTCGGTGACGTCGGCGAGCAGCCGCGCCCACGCGTCGGGGTACTCGGTCAGCGCCGCCGTCCGCGCCCGGACGTCGGCGCTCCGCTTGGTGTCGTGCGTGGACAGGACCGTGCCGGTGGCGGGCCAGTCGCGCTGGAGCCGCGCGCAGAAGGCGTGGAACTCGTCCGGCGCGACGGCGGGCCGGCCGGGGGAGCCGCCGACCTCCGTCGCCGAGAGCAGCGGCGCGTACCGGTAGAAGGCGGTGTCCTCGACGGACTTGGCGTGCAGGGCGGCGGCGGTCTGCGCGAACCGGGCGCAGAAGTCCCGGTGGTCCGGGCCGTCGCCGAGCCGGCCGAGGGCCGCGTCCCGTACCACCTCCACCGCGTCCGCCTCCTCCGGGACGGCGAAGGCCGCCCGGGCCTCCCGCGCCGCCTCCTCCAGCAGCACGGCGTCGGCCGGCGCCGCGGGCTCGCCGGGGCGGGCGTAGGGGCGGTAGACGGGCAGCCGGACGAGGATCTCGCACAGGGCCGTGCGCAGCGCCCAGGGGGCGTGGTCGCGCAGCGGGAGGGCGCCGTCGCAGATCCGGCCGGCGACGCGGACGAGGCGTTCGACCTCCGTCACCAGCTCGTGGGAGACCATCCGCCAGGCGGCCCGGCGGGCGGTCGCGGCCCAGTCGCCGCCGCGGTCGGGCGGCGGTTGGGCGAACGCCCGGTAGGCGGCGGTGAGCCGCTCGGCGCCGGCCGGGTCGGTGAACAGGCCGTCGATGTGGTGGAGGGCGTCGTAGCCGGTGGTGCCGGCCACGGGCCAGCCGGCGGGCAGGGTCTCGTCGCGGGCGAGGATCTTCTCGACGACCGTCCAGCGGCCCCCGGTGGCCTCGTGCAGCCGCCGCAGGTAGCCGGCCGGGTCGGCGAGCCCGTCCGGGTGGTCGACCCGCAGCCCGTCGGCCACGCCCTCGCGGAGCAGCCGGAGGACCGTGGCGTGGGTGGCCTCGAAGACCTCGGGGTCCTCGACGCGGACGGCGATCAGCTCGGAGACGGTGAAGAAGCGGCGGTAGTTGAGCTCGGTGCGGGCCAGCCGCCACCAGGCCGGCCGGTACCACTGGGCGTCCAGCAGCTCCGGCAGCGGCAGCTTCTCGGTGCCGGGGCGCAGGGGGAGGACGTGGTCGTAGTAGCGCAGGGTGCCGTCGTGGACGGTGAAGCGGTCCAGCTCCTCGCCGAGCCGGCCGGCCAGCAGGGGGAGCAGGACGCGGCCGCCGTGCTCGGCCCAGTCGATGTCGAACCAGCGGGCGTAGCGGGAGACCGGGCCGTCCCTGAGCACCTCCCACAGCGGCCCGTTGAGGCGCTCGGGCGCGGGGACGGCCATGTGGTTGGGGACGATGTCGAGGATCAGGCCGAGCCCGTGGGCGCGGGCGGTGCGGGACAGCGCCCGCAGCCCCTCCTCGCCGCCGAGCTCGGCGCGGACCGCGGTGTGGTCCGTCACGTCGTACCCGTGGGCGGAGCCGGGGACGGCCTCGAGGACGGGGGAGAGGTGCAGGTGGGAGACGCCGAGGGCGGCGAGGGCGGGCACCGCCCGCTCGGCCGCGGCGAACGGGAGGGCGGGCTGGAGCTGGAGGCGGTAGGTCGCCGTCGGCGGCGCCGGGCTGTCGCGCTTCATGGGAACATCCGTACCCAGGTGGAGGGCTCGTCTCGCAGGATCCCGCCGTTCCGGGGCGTATGTCGCCGTTCTAGAGCGGGCGTTGCAGGACGGCCATGCTGCGGTCGGTCAGGGTGAGCCGGTCGCCGGCCGCGAGTTTCCGCCCGTCGTCCGTCACCCCGTCCGGGAGCGCCGTGTCCACCACGACCTGCCACAGCCGCCCGTGGTCCGGCGGGATGACGAAGTCCAGCGGGCCGTGGTGGGCGTTGAACAGCAGCAGGAACGAGTCGTCGACCACCCGTTCCCCGCGCGGGCCCGGCTCGGAGATGGCGCCGCCGTTGAGGAAGACCGCCAGGGACTTGGCGTAGGCGGCCTGCCAGTCGGCGTCCCGCATCTCCTCCCCTTCCGGGGTGAACCAGGCGATGTCGGACAGCTCGTTGAAGGTGCCCTGCTCGGGGCGGCCGTGGAAGAAGCGGCGGCGGCGGAAGACCGGGTGGTCGCGGCGGAGCCAGACCATCGCGCGGGTGAAGGCCAGCATGCGCCGGGCCCGCTCGGCCGCGGTGCCGTCCGGGCCCGGCCAGTGCACCCAGGACAGCTCGCTGTCCTGACAGTAGGCGTTGTTGTTGCCGCGCTGGGTGCGGGCGAACTCGTCCCCGTGGCTGATCATGGGCACGCCCTGGGAGAGCAGCAGGGTGGCGATGAGGTTGCGCATCTGCCGCTCGCGCAGGGCGAGCACGGCGGGGTCCTCGGTCTCGCCCTCGACACCGCAGTTCCACGACCGGTTGTGGCTCTCGCCGTCCCGGTTGTCCTCGCCGTTGGCCTCGTTGTGCTTCTCGTTGTAGGAGACCAGGTCGTGCAGGGTGAAGCCGTCGTGGCAGGTCACGAAGTTGACGGAGGCGAGCGGGCGGCGGCCGTCGTCCTGGTAGAGGTCGGAGGAGCCGGTCAGCCGGGAGCCGAAGTCGGCCAGGGTGGCCGGCTCGCCGCGCCACAGGTCACGGCAGGTGTCCCGGAACTTGCCGTTCCACTCGGTCCACAGCGGCGGGAAGTTCCCCACCTGGTAGCCGCCCTCCCCGACGTCCCACGGCTCGGCGATCAGCTTCACCTGGCTCACCACCGGATCCTGCTGCACCAGGTCGAAGAACGACGACAGCCGGTCCACCTCGTGGAACTGCCGGGCGAGCGTCGCCGCCAGATCGAACCGGAACCCGTCCACCCGCATCTCGGTGACCCAGTAGCGCAGCGAGTCCATGATGAGCTGGAGCACATGGGGACTGCGCATCAGCAGGGAGTTCCCGGTGCCGGTGGTGTCCATGTAGAACCGCGGGTCGTCCGCCAGCCGGTAGTACGAGGCGTTGTCCAGGCCGCGGAAGGAGAGCGTCGGCCCCAGGTGATTGCCCTCGGCCGTGTGGTTGTAGACGACGTCCAGGATCACCTCGATGCCGGCCTCGTGCAGCGCCCGCACCGCCGACTTGAACTCCAGCACCTGCTGCCCGCGGTCGCCCCAGGAGGCGTAGGCGTTGTGCGGGGCGAAGAAACCGATGGTGTTGTAACCCCAGTAATTGGCCAGGCCCAGGTCCACCAGCCGGTGGTCGTTGACGAACTGGTGCACCGGCATCAGCTCGATCGCCGTCACCCCCAGGTCCTTGAGGTGGTTCACGATCGCCGGGTGCGCCAGCGCCGCGTAGCTGCCCCGGACGTCCTCCGGCAGGTCCGGGTGAAGCATCGTCAGACCCTTGACGTGCGCCTCGTAAATCACCGTGCGGTGGTACTCGGTGCGCGGCGGCCGGTCGTCGCCCCAGTCGAAGTACGGATTCACGACGACGGACGTCATCATGTGCGGAGCGGAGTCCAGGTCATTGCGGGCGTCCTGGTCGTCGAAGTGATAGCCGTAGACCGCCTCACACCAGTCGACGGCACCGCTCACCGCTCGTGCGTACGGATCCAGGAGCAGCTTGGCGGAGTTGCACCGCTGCCCCCGCTCGGGGGCGTACGGGCCGTGGGCCCGGAAGCCGTACCGCTGCCCCGGCATCACCCCCGGCAGATAGGCGTGGCGCACGAACGCGTCGCTCTCCCGCAGCTCGACCGCCGTCTCCGAACCGTCGTCGTGCAGCAGGCACAACTCGATCCGCTCCGCCGCCTCGGAGAAGACCGCGAAATTCGTGCCGGCACCGTCATAGGTGGCACCGAGGGGATACGCCTGTCCCGGCCAGACCTGCATAGGCTCGACTCTTTCGCTTCTCCGGGCTCTCCCGGGCACCGTTGCCCTGGACCGTCGAGATACAGATCTTCCCCAAAAGCGGCGGCCCCACCGCTCGGCGGGCCACGTCCACTCGGGTGACGGGCGCGATTTTCCCCCGGGGACGCACCCCTTCCACAAGCCGGTTTCGGCCTTTCTCCGTGCTCCGCCCCGGATATCACTATGAATCAGCTCACTCCCGTACCGGCCGCCCCCGACAACCGCCACATGCGGCAGGCGAGTTCACGAGGTGGTGACCCGGCGCGTGTGCGCCGCCTCCCGCGGGCGCAGTAGTCTGCCTTGATCATTGAACGGGGGGCGGAAGGCGGTGGACTGGTGAGCTCGGGCGGGCTGGAGCTGCCCCCTGCGGACGGCGACGCGGGGGAGGAGGCGCCCGGCAGCGCGCCCCTCGGCGCGGTCTCGCTGGTGCGCCCCGGCGAGATCGGGGCGGAACTGGACTGGGACGCCGCCGCGTGGAGCGAGGTGCGCACCCGCGCCCGCCGCGCCGGCCGCGCCTACATCTGGCTGAATCTGGTCGAACAGCGGTTGCGCGCCGTCGTCGCCGCCGTGCTGCGGCCGGTGTACGAGCCGGTGCACGGCGAGGACGAGTGGGTCGTCGCCGCGGCCGGCCCCGCCGGGCAGGAGTGGGTCCAGCGGGCCGTCGCCGTGCGCGAGGTCAGCCGCCGCAAGGGCTACCTCCTCGACCCGGCCGACGACAACGTCCTCAGCTTCCTCACCCTGCCCCAGCTGCGGGAACTCCTCGTCCAGCACTGGCCCTGCTTCGAGCCCTACCTCGACGACCGCCGGGAGCTCGAACTGGCCCTCGACGAGCTCGAGGTCACCCGGAACGTCGTCTCCCGCAACCGGGCCCTCTCGCGGGCCGTCCTCGACCAGGCGGAACGCGCCTCCGCCCGGCTGCTCGACATCCTCGGCAGCGGCCCCGGCGGGCACTCCGTGGACCGGCTGCCCGTCGACGCCGTCGAGGACCTGGTCGGCGACCGCTACGCGGACGTCGTCGGCGTCCACCCGGACCGGGTGCGGCTCCAGCGGCAGCTGCCCGTCGAGGACCTCTTCGGCAGCGCCCGGCGTCTCGACGCGGTCGGCATCGGCCTCAACCTCCTCGTCCAGAACTACTCCGGGCGGCGGCTGGTGCGGCTCGCCGAGGCCGGCTGCCGGGCGCGGCTCCTCTTCCTCAACCCGGCGAGCAGCGCGGTCCGCCGCCGCGAGCGCGAGCTCGGCCTGAAGAAGGGCGAGATGAGCCGGTCCGTCGAGATGAACATCATGCACATGCGGCGGGTGCGCGACCGGCTGGCCGACCCGAGCGCGTTCGAGATCCGCGTCTTCGACGAGACGCCGCGCTTCACCGCCTACCTCGTCAACGGCGACGGCCCCGACGGGCTCGCCGTCGTTCAGCCCTATCTGCGCAAGGCGCGCGGGATGGAGGCCCCGGTCCTCGTCCTGCGCGGCGGCCGGCGCGCCGAGGCCCGGGCGCAGGCGCCCGACGACCACGGGCTGTTCGACACCTACCGCGAGGAGTTCGACGGGGTCTGGCAGGACTCCCGGCAGGTCTCCTGACGCTCCCCGGCCCGCCCCCGGCCAGCGGGTATGACGCCGCGTCACCCCGTTGTCAGTGCCCCGTGCGAGGCTGGTGGTCCAACGGGGAAGGCACCACCGAGGGGGATGTGGCATGGGCTGGCACGGGGAGTTGCTGATCGGCTTCGACCTGGAGACGACCGGGACGGATCCGGCGGAGGCGCGGATCGTCACGGCGGCCGTCGTGGAGACCAAGGCCGGTGAGCCGGTGGGCCGGAGGAGCTGGCTCGCCGATCCGGGCGTGCCGATCCCGGACGAGGCGGCGGCCATCCACGGCATCACCGGGGAGCGGGCCGCGGCGGAGGGCCGGCCCGCGTACGAGGTGGTCGCGGAGATAGGCCGGACGCTGGCCGCCCACTGGGCGGCGGGCACCCCGGTCGTCGCCTACAACGCGGCCTTCGACCTCAGCCTGCTCGCCGCCGAACTGCGCCGGTACGGCCTGCCGCCGCTCCTGCCGGAGGGGTTGGGCCCGGTCATCGACCCCCTGACCATCGACCGTGCCGTCGACCGCTACCGCAAGGGGCGCCGCACGCTGGGGGCGGTCTGCGAGGAGTACGGGGTCGCCCTGGACGCCGCTCACGAGGCGGGCGCCGACGCCCTGGCGGCGGTGCGGGTCGCGCGCGCGATAGCCGAGCGCCATCCGCGGATAGCGGAGGCGGATCTCAGGGAACTGCACCGCCGGCAGGCGCGCTGGTACGAGGAGTGGGCCAGGGGCTATCAGGCGTGGCTGAGGCGGCAGGGGAAGGAGGGGGCGGCTGTCTCTTATACACA
>NZ_JBPQTX010000357.1:0-6790 GCF_051386555.1 Streptomyces sp. URMC 126 | reverse complement strand
GGCGTCCCCACCCTCCCCTCCCACGGCCCCCGTTGGCCGCTGGAGCCGACCGAGGAGGGCGGCTACACCATCTCGGACCGGCGCTGGAACCGGACCTGGCACTTCGCCGCGCCCATTCCGTGCGGCGACCGGCACGAGATCGCTCTGCTGGATCAGATCACGGACCGCAACGGGCACTGGATCACCTTCGACTACTCGGGTGATGGCGTCCCCACCGCCATCACCCACCACGCCGGTTACCGCATCCGCATCACGACCGACGGCGGCCGGGTCACCGCCTTGCACTTGGGCGACGTGGAGCTGATGCGCTACGTCTACGAGGCCGGCAACCTGACGGAGGTCGTCA
This sequence comes from Streptomyces sp. URMC 126, assembly GCF_051386555.1. Taxonomy (NCBI): domain Bacteria; kingdom Bacillati; phylum Actinomycetota; class Actinomycetes; order Kitasatosporales; family Streptomycetaceae; genus Streptomyces; species Streptomyces sp. URMC 126. The sequence continues at coordinate 6,444 of NZ_JBPQTX010000357.1, read as the reverse complement.
ACTCCTCCGGCCTGCCGCTGCGCTTCACCTACGACGACCGCCGCCGGCCCACGTCGTGGACGGACCGCAACGGCCGCTCCTACCGGTACGAATACGACGACCGCAACCGGTGCGTGTACGAAACCGGCGAAGCCGGCCATCTGCGGTGCACGCTGGAGTACGGCGAGCCGGATCCGGAGACGGGCCTGCGCGTCACCACCCTCACCAGCGCCCTGGGCCACACCAGCCGTCACGTCTTCGACGCGCGAGCGCAACTCGTCGCCGAAACGGACCCCACGGGCGCCACGACGCTCCTCACCTGGGACGGCCGCGACCGCCTCCTCTCGCGCACCGACCCGCTCGGTCACACGACGACGTTCACGTACGACGAGGAGGACAACCTGCTGTCGGTCATCCGGCCGGACGGCAGCCAGAGCACGGCGCAGTACAACGCCCTGGGCCTTCCCGAGACGATCACCGAACCGGACGGCGCGAGGTGGCGGCAGACGTACGACACGGCGGGCAACCGCACATCGGTGACCGACCCCGCCGGCGCCACGACGTCCTACACCTACGACGACGCGGGCCACCTCTCATCGGTCACCGACGCCCTCGGAAACACCGCCCACCTGCGCTGCGACCCGGCGGGCCTCGTGGCGGAGGTGACAGACCCCGTCGGGGGGACGAGCCGCTACGAACGGGACACCTTCGGCCGCACCGTCACCATCACCGACCCGCTGGGAGCCATCACCCGTCTCGCCTGGACGACGGAGGGCCTGCTCGCCCGCCGCACGGGACCGGACGGCGCGCAGGAGAGCTGGACGTACGACGGCGAGGGCAACTGCGTCACTCACACCGACGCCCTGGGAGGCGTCACCCGCAACGAATACACCCACTTCGACCTCCTCACCGCCCGCACCACACCGGACGGCGTCCGCCACACCTTCACCCACGACACCGAACTCAGACTCCGCACCGTCACCAACCCGCAAGGCCTGACCTGGTCCTACACCTACGACCCGGCCGGACGCCTGTCATCCGAGACGGACTTCGACGGCCGCACCCTGACCTACACCCACGACGCGGCCGGAAGACTGACACAGCGCACGAACGGCCTCGGAGAGACGATCGGCTACCACTACGACCCGCTGGGCCGAATCATCAGAAAGGACGCCGCAGGCAAGACCACCACCTACACCCACGACCCCGCCGGCCGCCTCCTGGAAGCAGCCAGCTCGGAGGCGACCCTTGTCTACTCCCGCGACCGCCTCGGGCGGGTCAAGTCGCAGACGGTCAACGGCCGCACCCTCGCCTACACCTATGACAAGCTCGGCCGGCGCACCCGTCGGGTGACCCCGGCGGGCGCGGTCACCACATGGACGTACGACGCGGCGGGCCGGCGCACCGGACTGACCGCCTCCGGCCACCCCTTCGAGATGGAGCACGACGCGGCGGGCCGCGAGATCGCTCGCCACTTCGGCCAGGGCCTCACCCTCACACACGACTGGGACGTGGCAGGCCGCCTCACCACCCAGACGCTGTCGTCGTCCACCGCCCCCGACCCACTCCAGCACCGCACCTTCACCTACCGCCCCGACGGCTGCCTCACCGGCATCACCGACGCCGCCACAGGAACACGCACCTTCGACCTGGACACGGCGGGCCGCGTCACCGCCGTCCACGCCCAGGGCTGGACGGAGCGCTACGCGTACGACGCCGCGGGCAACCAGACAGACGCGGCTTGGCCGACGGACCACCCGGGCGCGGAAGCGCAGGGTCCGCGCGCCTACACCGGCACCCGCATTACCCGAGCCGGCCGAATCCGCTACGAACACGACGCCCAGGGCCGCGTCGTCCTACGCCAGAAGACCCGCCTGTCCCGCAAACCGGACACCTGGCGCTACTCCTGGGACGCGGAAGACCGCCTGACCGAAGTCGTCACACCCGACGGGACGACATGGCGCTACCTCTACGACCCCTTCGGCCGCCGCACCACCAAACAACGCCTCACGCACACCGGCGACATCGCGGAACAAGTCGACTTCACCTGGGACGGCCCCACCCTGGCCGAACAAACCACCACATCCGACACCCTGCCGAACCCCGTCACCCTCACCTGGGACCACGACGGCCTCCACCCCCTCGCCCAAACCGAACGCATCACGGCGGCCAACGCCCCACAACACGAAATCGACCAGCGCTTCTTCGCCATCATCACCGACCTGATCGGCACACCCACCGAGCTCATCGACGAGACAGGGACAACGGCTTGGCGGTCTCGGACCACCTTGTGGGGGACGACGGCGTGGGCGAGGAATTCAACAGCCTTCACTCCGTTGCGTTTTCCGGGGCAGTACTATGACCTGGAATCGGGCCTCCATTATAATTATCATCGTCATTATGATCCGGAGACGGCTCGCTATACCGCCCCCGACCCGCTGGGGCTCGCTCCTGCGCCGAACCATATCGGCTATGTCTGTAATCCGCATATTTGGACAGATCCCTATGGGCTCGCCCCTTGCCCTAATGAAATTGCCTTGGGCATCAGGAAGGAGGGGCTTCGTGAATTTGCGGAGCGTAACAATTTCACACATTTCCTGGATGATCACTTTACGTGGGAGGCTGAAGTGCGAGCAGCGGCCCATAACGGAAATGTGCGCCTACATATATCCTTGGATGGGTTCGATGGTGCGACGCCAGCCGAGCGATTTGTGAAAGCTTACTTAAACGGAAAGGGGACCAACTGGTGGGCGACCGAGCGTGAAATGTATCATGTAGGTAAAGCGGTGCAGTGGGGTGAGCGCGAGTGGGCGAGCATCTTCTTTTATGAAAAAGGTCGGCGTGTTTATATTGACGAGCCGAAAAGTTGGCCTACTGGGGAGCTGAAGTGAAAGAAATTATCTCGTGGGATCGGCAGTTTCAGGTGTGGCAGTACTCTGTTAGCCATTCCGTACTGCTTTTGCGGAGTTTTCACCCGCAGAACTATGCCACTCGAATCGACGTCGCCTTTCCTGCTGTGGATTTGATGCATCTGGAGCCAACGTATGAGTTCCTTAGTATTCAACAAGCTAGCGAAGAGGAGCGCATCGAAACTCTCGGTCCAGTGGCAAGGAAATTCACACGTGGGCGCCTGTTCTACCTGAATCGAGGGGACGGTTACGTACATGCGGCGCAGGTGCAGTGGCACGAGGACTCGGGAAATCATCGGAGCCCTTCCAAGTTTGGACCGCTGCGCGGCACTGAGTAGCCTGGGTGGCGATCCCCGCTGCACGGCCGCTGCTGCGGTACATGAGAAAGTCAGCGGATTATGATGCGCAACAAGCGTTAGGCGGTCAGAAAGGTGCGATGAATGCGTCAGCATTTGCCACCTCGGCACCACACGGCATGGCCAGGGATCAGTGAAAGTGGTTGGAAGAACTGCTCGATGGCTAGAGCAGGGGTCGGGGGGGTGCCGTGCCGGTTGGTCGCAGGATTGCGGGGCCCTTGACGATTGGCTGGAAACCCACCCCGGGGATGAGAACCTTCCCTGGGGTGGGTAGCGCGGTGCGGCTACCGCTTCGACTCCGCATAGTTGAGGAGGAATAGGGCCTCCGTCAGGGACATGCGTTCCAGTTCTTCCGGGGAGACGCTCTCGTTGGCCGCGTGGATTTGGGCCTCCGGTTCGCTGAGGCCGATCAGGAGGATCTCCGTGTCGGGGTAGAGGGCGGCGAGGGTGTTGCAGAGGGGGATGGAGCCGCCCATGCCGGCGGTCTGCATTTCCTGGCCGGGGTAGGCGACGCGCATCGCCTCGGCCATCGACACATACGCCGGGCTGGTCGTGTCGGCGCTGAAGGCCTCGCCCTGGCCGATCAGTTCGGTCGTCACCTGGGCGTTCCACGGGACGTGGGACTCCAGGTGGGCGCGGAGGAGCTTGGCCGTGTCGGCGGCGTTGACGCCCGGGGGGACGCGGAGGCTGATCAGGGCCGCGGCGTGGGCGTGGACGGACGGGGTGGCGCCGACGACGGGCGGGCAGTCGATGCCGAGGACGGTGACGGCGGGGCGGGCCCACAGGCGGTCGCCGACCGTGCCCGAGCCGATCAGGTCGACGCCGTCCAGGACCTTGGCGTCGGCGCGGAAGTTCTCCTCCGGGTAGTGCAGGCCCTCCCAGGTGCCGTCCGGCTCCAGGCCGTCGATGACGGTCGTGCCGTCGGGCGCGCGGAGCGAGTCGAGGGTGCGGATCAGGGCCGCGAGCGCGTCGGGGGCCGCGCCGCCGAACATGCCGGAGTGCAGGTTGCCGGCGAGCGTCCGTACCTCCACCCGCATCAGCATCATGCCGCGCAGGCTGGCGGTCACGGTGGGCACGCCGGGGCGGAAGTTGCCGGCGTCGCCGATGACGATGGTGTCGGCGGCGAGCAGCTCCGGGTGCGCCTCGGCGTACTGCTGGAGGCCGCCGGTGCCCTGCTCCTCCGAGCCCTCGACGATCATCTTGATGCCCACCGGGACACCGCCGTGCGCCTTGAGGGCGCGCAGCGCCGACAGGTGCATGATGAAGCCGCCCTTGCAGTCGGCCGCGCCGCGCCCGTACCAGCGGCCGTCGCGCTCGGTCAGTTCGAACGGCGGGGAGAGCCACGCGTCCTCGTCGAGCGGCGGCTGCACGTCGTAGTGCGCGTAGAGGAGGACGGTGGGGGCGCCCTCCGGGCCCGGCAGGTAGCCGTAGACGGACTGGGTGCCGTCCGGGGTGTCCAGCAGCGCCACGTCCTCGAAGCCCTCGGCGCGCAGTGCGTCGGCCACCCAGTTCGCCGCCGCCTCGCACTCGCTCTTCGGGAACTGCGCCTCGTCCGCCACCGACCGGAACGCGACGAGTTCGGCCAGTTCGGTGCGGGCACGGGGCTGGAGGGAGGCGACGGTCGCGGCGAGCGCGGCCGAGTCGGGCCGGGGGGACGGGGCGGTGTCCATGGAACGCTCCTCGGGGGCACCACGTTGTGGTGTACGGACGAGACGGATAGGGATGGGTAGGGGCGGATAGGGGTGATGACGCCTTCGATCCTTTCATGACGTCCCGGGCGCCTCGGGTGGGCCGTCGCCTTTCCGGGCCGGGGCCATCGCTTTTCCCGGCCGGGCCGTCGCCCTTCCCCGGGCGGGCGGCCCCGCGGTCGGGCCGTAGGATGCGGGCGGAACGGCCGGCACGGCCGGCGGCGGCGGACGAGCGGGAGCGGAAGCACAGGTGACCAGCGACAACACAGCCCGGGAGACGGGCCACGACGACGTGCCGGCGGACGGCGGGCCGGTGTGGGACGTCGTCGTGGTGGGTGCCGGGCCCGCCGGGGCCTCGGCGGCGCACGCGGCGGCCGGCGCGGGGCGCCGCGTCCTGCTCCTGGAGAAGGCCGAACTGCCCCGCTACAAGACCTGCGGCGGCGGCATCATCGGCCCGTCCCGCGACGCGCTGCCGCCCGGCTTCGAACTGCCGTTCCGCGACCGCGTCCACGCCGTCACCTTCTCCCTCAACGGCAAGCTGACGCGCACCCGCCGCTCGAAGAAGATGCTCTTCGGGCTCGTCAACCGGGCGGAGTTCGACGCCGGCCTGGTCGAGGCCGCGAAGGAGGCGGGCGCCGAGGTGCGCACCGGCGTGACCGTCGCCCGCGTCGAGCAGCACGGTCCGGCCGTCCCCGACCGGCGTACCGTCGCCGTCGTCCTCGGTGACGGCTCGACGATCCTGGCCCGCGCGGTCGTCGGCGCGGACGGCAGCGCCGGCCGCATAGGAGCGCACGTCGGAGTGAAGCTCGACCAGGTCGACCTCGGCCTGGAAGCCGAGATCCCGGTGCCGGCGTCGGTGGCCGAGGACTGGGCGGGCCGCGTGCAGATCGACTGGGGGCCGATGCCCGGCAGTTACGGCTGGGTCTTCCCCAAGGGCGACACCCTCACCGTCGGCGTGATCTGCACGCGCGGCGAGGGCGCCGCCACCAAGCGGTACCTGGAGGACTTCATCGCCCGGCTCGGGCTGTCCGGCTTCGAGCCGAGCATCTCCTCAGGCCATCTCACCCGCTGCCGGTCCGACGACTCCCCGCTGTCCCGCGGCCGCGTCATCGTCTGCGGCGACGCCGCCGGGCTGCTGGAGCCCTGGACGCGGGAAGGCATCTCCTTCGCGCTGCGCTCCGGCCGGCTGGCGGGGGAGTGGGCCGTGCGCGTGGCAGAGGCGCAGGACGCGGTCGACGCCCGTCGCCAGGCGCTCAATTACGCCTTCGCCGTCAAGGCCGGGCTGGGCGTCGAGATGGGCGTGGGGCGCCGCATCCTCGCTCTGTACTCCCGTAAGCCGGGCGTCTTCCACGCGGCGGTCACCGGCTTCGGACCCGCCTGGCGGGCGTTCGCCCGGGTCGTCCAGGGGGCGACCACGCTCGGCGAGATCGTCCGGACGCATCCGGTGGCACGGCGCGTGGTCTCGGCTGCGGACCGGATCCCGGCCGCTCGGTCCTGAGGCTGGGGGGCGGG
>NZ_JBPQTX010000356.1:0-6802 GCF_051386555.1 Streptomyces sp. URMC 126 | reverse complement strand
GGGCCGGGGCCGGAGCCGGGGCTGGAGCCGGGGCTGGAGCCGGAGCCCGGGGGCCGGGCGCCGGTGACGGCCGGAGGAGCGGTGGCCTCGGGGCCTCCGCACCCCGGGTCGCGCGCTGGCTGGGGGACATCAGGTCGTATTTCCCGGCGTCCGTCGTTCAGGTGATGCAGCGGGACGCCCTGGACCGGCTCGGGCTGACCGCCCTCCTCCTGGAGCCCGAGCTGCTGGAAGCGGTCGAACCGGACGTCCACCTGGTCGGCACCCTGCTGTCGCTCGGCAAGGCGATGCCCGAGGAGGCCAAGGCCACCGCCCGTGAGGTCGTCCGCAGGGTGGTCGAGGACCTGGAGCGGCGCCTGGCGTCCCGTACCCGCGCCACGCTCGCCGGCGCGCTCGACCGGTCGGCCAGGGCCGCCCGGCCCCGCCCCCGGGACATCGACTGGGGCCGCACCGTGCGGGCCAACCTCAAGCACTACCTGCCCGAGCACCGCACCGTCGTCCCGGAACGGCTCGTCGGCTACGCCCGGGCGGCGCGGTGGGCGCGGAAGGAGGTGATCCTCTGCGTCGACCAGTCCGGATCGATGGCGGCGTCCGTCGTCCACGCCTCCGTCTTCGGCGCCGTGCTGGCCTCGATGCGCACCCTCGACACCCGGCTGGTCGCCTTCGACACCTCCGTCGTGGACCTCACCGACCGGCTGGCCGACCCGGTGGACGTGCTGTTCGGCGTCCAGCTCGGCGGGGGCACCGACATCAACCGGGCGCTGTCCTACTGCCAGGCCAGGATCACCCGCCCGGCGGACACCGTCGTCGTCCTGATCAGCGATCTCTACGAGGGCGGAGTCCGGGAGGGGATGCTCGAACGGGTCGCGGCCATGCGGGCGGCGGGAGTGCGGTTCGTCACCCTGACGGCCCTCTCCGACGAGGGCGCTCCGGCGTACGACCGGGAGAACGCGGCGGCTCTCGCCGCGCTCGGCGCGCCGGCCTTCGCCTGCACCCCCGACCACTTCCCGGAACTGATGGCGGCGGCCTTGGAGCAGCGGCCCCTACCGGTGCCCGACCCCGCCGCGGGCGCCTGACGGCGCCGGGAAAATCCCCCGGAGCGGCGGGAGAAGGGGGCGAGGAGGAGAGGAGGCGGAAACCGGAGGGATAGGAGGGACGGCCCTGACAGGAGGGAAGGAGCGGGCGGCGGAAGGCGCGCGGTGCTCGGTGCGTGACCCTCAAACGCGGTCCGGCGCGAGGCGGGCGCGGGCCCGCGGGCCGGGGCCGGGCGGCGTACGCTCTGTCGCGATGCGTGCGGGGCCCGTATGCGATCTGTGAGCGTAATCACGGCCGGAGTGTGATCTGCGATTTAGGGACCTCCGGCCCTCGGGGATAACCTGCGAGACGGACATGCCGCGTATTCGGCGCACGTGTGCCGCCCTCGTCATAGATCGCGTCCTCACGCTGCCACCGCGGCACGCCCGCGCAGACAACGAACCGCGATATCCATGGAAAAGGGACGGACGCGCGTGGACCTGTTCGAGTACCAGGCGAGGGACCTCTTCGCCAAGCACGGTGTACCGGTGCTGGCCGGTGAAGTCATCGACACGCCTGAGGCGGCGCGCGCGGCGACTGAGCGCCTTGGCGGCAAGTCGGTCGTCAAGGCGCAGGTGAAGGTCGGCGGCCGCGGCAAGGCCGGCGGCGTCAAGCTGGCCGCCACCCCGGACGAGGCCGTCGCCCGCGCGACGGACATCCTCGGCATGGACATCAAGGGCCACACGGTCCACAAGGTGATGATCGCCGAGACGGCTCCGGAGATCGCCGAGGAGTACTACGTCTCGTACCTCCTCGACCGCACCAACCGCACCTTCCTCGCCATGGCCTCCGTCGCCGGTGGCATGGACATCGAGCAGGTCGCGGCCGAGACGCCCGAGAAGCTCGCCAAGGTGCCGGTGGACGCCAACGAGGGCGTCACCATCGAGAAGGCCCGTGAGATCGTCGCCCAGGCGAAGTTCCCGGCCGAGGTCGCCGAGCAGGTCGCCGAGGTCATGGTGACCCTGTGGAAGACCTTCGTCGCCGAGGACGCCCTCCTCGTCGAGGTCAACCCGCTCGCCAAGGTCGCCGACGGCCGCGTCATCGCGCTCGACGGCAAGGTGTCCCTGGACGCCAACGCCGAGTTCCGCCAGCCGGAGCACGAGGCGCTGGAGGACAAGGCCGCCGCCGACCCGCTGGAGGCCGCGGCCAAGGCCAAGGGCCTCAACTACGTCAAGCTCGACGGTCAGGTCGGCATCATCGGCAACGGCGCGGGTCTCGTCATGAGCACCCTGGACGTCGTCGCCTACGCCGGTGAGAACCACGGTGGCGTCAAGCCCGCCAACTTCCTCGACATCGGTGGCGGCGCCTCCGCCGAGGTGATGGCCAACGGTCTCGAGATCATCCTCGGCGACCCGGACGTCAAGTCCGTCTTCGTCAACGTCTTCGGTGGCATCACCGCCTGTGACGCGGTCGCCAACGGCATCGTCCAGGCCCTGAAGCTCCTTGAGGACAAGGGCGAGAAGGTCGAGAAGCCGCTGGTCGTGCGCCTCGACGGCAACAACGCGGAGCTGGGTCGCAAGATCCTGAACGACGCCGACCACCCGCTGGTGCAGCAGGTGGACACCATGGACGGCGCCGCCGAGCGCGCCGCCGAGCTGGCTGCGAAGTAAGGAACGAGGTCACTAGAACACCATGGCTATCTTCCTCACCAAGGACAGCAAGGTCATCGTCCAGGGCATGACCGGCTCCGAGGGCCAGAAGCACACCAAGCGCATGCTGGCCTCCGGCACCAACATCGTCGGCGGCGTGAACCCGCGCAAGGCCGGCACCACCGTCGACTTCGACGGCACCGAGGTCCCCGTCTTCGGCTCCGTCAAGGACGCCATGGAGAAGACCGGCGCCGACGTCACGGTCATCTTCGTCCCGGAGAAGTTCACCAAGGACGCGGTCGTCGAGGCCATCGAGGCCGAGATCGAGCTGGCCGTCGTGATCACCGAGGGCGTCGCGGTGCACGACACCGCCTCGTTCTGGGCGCTCGCCCAGGCCAAGGGCAACAAGACCCGCATCATCGGCCCCAACTGCCCCGGCCTCATCAGCCCCGGCCAGTCCAACGCGGGCATCATCCCGGCCGACATCACCAAGCCCGGCCGCATCGGTCTCGTGTCCAAGTCCGGCACGCTGACCTACCAGATGATGTACGAGCTGCGTGACCTGGGCTTCTCTTCCTGCGTCGGCATCGGCGGCGACCCGATCATCGGCACCACGCACATCGACGCCCTCAAGGCGTTCGAGGCCGACCCCGACACCGACCTGATCGTCATGATCGGCGAGATCGGCGGCGACGCCGAGGAGCGTGCGGCGGACTTCATCAAGGAGCACGTCACCAAGCCGGTCGTCGGCTACGTGGCCGGTTTCACCGCGCCCGAGGGCAAGACGATGGGCCACGCCGGTGCGATCGTGTCCGGTTCGTCCGGCACCGCGCAGGCCAAGAAGGAGGCCCTGGAGGCCGCGGGCGTGAAGGTCGGCAAGACCCCGTCCGAGACCGCCCGCCTGGCGCGCGCCGCGCTGAGCGCCTGAACGGTCGCCTGACCCGAACCGGCCCCTGAGGGTCGGAGCGGTCCGGCCGGTCACGGCCGACCGGGTCGCATGACGCCGCCGTTCGGGCGGCTTCACGACGGTACGTGGGCCCGTATCCCTCCGGGGGTACGGGCCCACGGGCGTCCATGAGGGCGCGTACGGGCGCGGGTGCGAGTGCGCGGGGCCCGTGCCGTCGCACGGCGGCCCGGCTCGCTCGGCGCGCGGGCGGCTCCGCCGGCCCGCCGGCCCGTACCGCCCTGAACACGACACGACGGTCATTTGTCGCTACCCGCCCGAAAGGCGCGTTGTTGGCAGCATGGCCCCTGTGACCCCATATGCCCACAGTGGTCCGTCGTTGCCGTCGCACCCCCGACCCACGGCGCGTCACAAGCCGGGGACGGGCAGGGCGTTCCTGGGCGGGGCGGTCGCCGCCGGGCTGGGACTCGGGGCGTTCGCCACGCTCGTCCTGGTGCTGTGGATCGTGTCGCCCTACCCGGACAGCGGGCCCGGCGGAGCGCTGCACGTCGCCACCGGCCTCTGGCTGCTGGCCCACGGTGCCGACCTGGTTCGCACCGAGACCCTTTCGGGCGCCTCCGCGCCGGTCGGGCTGACCCCGTTGCTGTTCTCCGTCGTGCCCTGCCTGCTCATTCACCGGGCGGCGCGGCAGGCGCCGATGCCGCCGGAGGACGCCGATGACGCCGACGACTCCGATGACGTGGATACCGCCGACAACGCCGAGGACGCCGACGGCCCGGACGGCGCGTACGACCGGCATGCCCCGTACGACCCGCACGAGGCCTACGGCTTCCGCGAACCGGGGATGGACGGCTCCGTAGGTTCACGCGGCCTGCCGACGGGCGACCACACCGCGCCCCGTGGGGACGGGAACGGCGTCCGGTCCGGCGGGTCCATGCCGTGGGAAGTGCCCCTGCTTCCGGCGCGCCTTCCGGTTCCGCCGCTGCCGCCGCGCACCGCGTTCACCGCGCTGCTCGGCGGATACCTGCTGGTCAGCGCCGCCGCCGTGCTCTACGCCTCGTCCGGCCCGATCCGCGTCGACCCCCTGAGCGCACTGATCCACGTACCGCTTGTCGCCGCCGCGCCGGCCGCGGTCGGAGTGTGGATGGCGGTGGGCTGCCCGCCTTGGACGCCCTCGGCCCGGGTCCGCCGGGTGTCACGGCTCGTTCCCGGGTGCGTACGCCGGTGGTTCACGGCGCCGCACGTCGTGGCGGTCGCCCGGGCCGCCACGGCGGGCACGGTGGTGCTGTTCGGCGGCGCGGCGCTGCTGCTGGCGGCTTCCCTGGCCGTGCACGCCGGTGCCGTGCGGGACGCGATGGCGCAGCTCACGGTGGGCTGGCCGGGGCAGTTGGGGGTGGCGCTGCTGAGCGCGGCGCTGTTGCCCAACGCGGTAGTGTGGACGGCCGCCTACGGTCTGGGGCCCGGCTTCGCGGCCGGGGTGGACGGCCTCGTCGCCCCGCTGGCGCTGCCCGGACTCGGCTCGCCCGACCGGCCGCCGCTCCCGCCCTTCCCGCTGCTCGCCGCGCTCCCCGCGCCCGGCGAGGCCGGTCCGGCGGGCCTGGCGGGCGCCGCCGCGCTGGTGACGGCCGTGGGTGTCGCGGTGGCGGCCGCGGCCGTACCGCGCCGCCCGGCGGTCGTGGGGCGGCGCGAGACGGTCGCCGTCGCCTTCCTCGCCGCACTGCTCTGCGCCGCCGTGGCCGCACTGCTCGCCTGCGCCGCGGGCGGGCCGCTCGGCGTCGCGGCCCTGTCCCGGTTCGGCCCCTCGTGGCGCCTCACCGGCTTGGCCTGCCTGGCCTGGACGCTGGCCGTGGGCGTCCCCGGCGCGTTGGTCGTCCGCCGGATCCGCAAGGAGGAGCGGGTCCCCAGCGGGGAACCGGCTGCGGCCGGAGCCGACGTGTCAGGGGCAGCCGGCGCGTCGTCCGGCGGGGCCCGGCCGCGTGGCTGGTGGCGGCGCGTGCGGCCGGCGCTCGGGCTGCGGGAGGCCACGGCGGCCGCCTCGACGGGCACGGCGCCCTCGCTCTCCACGGCCTCCCCGGCGTCTTCGGCGGGTACGGAGGCGGACGCGGTGCCGGGCGCGGGGCCGGACCTGGGGCAGGACGTCGGGGAGACCGGGAGAGGCGGCAAACGCAGGAAGGGCAGGAAGGGTGCGAAGGGCGGAATGAGCACGGCGACGAAGACGGGTGGGACGAGTACGCCGAACGTGTCGGACGGGGCGGGAGCGACGGACGCGACGGACGCGTCGGCCGCCCGGCCGGCTGCTCCGCGACGCGCACGGGTTCGCGGTCCGCTCTCCTGGTGGCGCGGATTCGCCCGCTACCTGGGCTTCGCCGTCGGCGGGGCCCACGACGGCTCCGAACCGGCCTCGCCGGCGCCCGGACGGCACGGGGCCGACGACCGGGAGCAGCGGCGTGCGACGGGCCGGGGGTCGGCGGCGGACGCGGACGGTACGCGGTACGGCTCGTCGGGCGGGCCCGGGAACGGCGACCCGCAGGCGGAAGCGCACCCCGGAGCGAAGCCCGGAGCCGGCGGAGGGGCCGGAGGAGGAGCCGGCGGAACGGGCGCGGAAGCGGACCGGGAGCCCCACCGAGGAGCGGACGGAAGCCAAGAGGGCGAACCGGACGGGTCCGAACCGGCCATGCCGCAGCAGCCGCGGCCGTCCCGACCGCAGCAGGAGCCCCACCGCTCACGGCAGCGGGGCGCTTCCGCGCCGGCGGCCCGTCACCCCGTCTCGTACGCCCCCGAGAGCCTGCCCCTGCTCCCCGTCCACGGAGTCGTCCTCGGGGCCGACGGGCGGGCGGAGCCGCCGCGCCGCAGGCACCGCGGCGTCCGGGCGTCCCGGGCGGAGCGCGCGGCCCGGCGCGAGGCGGCGCGCACCGCGCGGCGCGAGGCGAAACGGGCGGCGCGCCGGGCGAGGAAGGCGCGGAAGTCGCCGATGCCGCCCGTCCCGGACGCGGTACGGGCGGGGTGTCCCGACGGCGCCGACTGGCACGACACCGATGTGCGGCAGGCCCGCTGGGCGGCGCTGAAGGACTCCGGCGGCGGACTCATGCCGGACTTCGAGCCCCGCGACCCGGCACGGCTGCTCGACGAGCGGTGGGGCGAGGGGTGAGACGGCGGCAGGTGTGGGGAGACGGGTAAGGGATTGGGGGGAGGTAGTGACGGGTGGTGCGGCGCGTACGCCGTGGAATGGGAGGGGGAC
>NZ_JBPQTX010000355.1:0-6827 GCF_051386555.1 Streptomyces sp. URMC 126 | reverse complement strand
GAGCGGGGCCGGGCGGGGGCCGTCGCCCGTCGGCGCGCGGGGGCCCGCCGGCCGGAGCGGCCGGTTCGGGCCGCGTGAGGGCCATGTCCGAAACACCTTCCGGGAGCACGTCCTTCGGTGGGGTACACCGCTGTTGTCTCCACCCGAACTCCTTCGCAAACAAGGGCGGTTCGGGGCGCACCGAGACCGGGTATCACTCGACGGAGGGAGGGGATTCACGCCAAATTCCGGTCAAGCGCGAGGAGTTGTGACATGCCGAGCTGGTACGAGGGGCCGCTCGCCGCCTTCGACACGGAGACCACCGGGGTGGACGTCGAGCACGACCGCATCGTGTCCGCGGCCCTGGTGACCCAGTCACGGGCGGGGGCCTCGCCGGCGGTCACCCGCTGGCTGGTCAATCCGGGCGTCCCGGTGCCGGAGGGCGCCACGGCGATACACGGGCTGACCGACACCCACCTCCAGCGGTTCGGACGGTGGCCCGCGCCGGTGATGGAGGAGGTGGCCCGGGCGCTGGCCGAGCAGTCGGCGGCGGGGGTCCCCCTGGTGGTGATGAACGCGCCGTTCGATCTGACCCTGCTGGACCGGGAGTTGCGCCGGCACCGGGCCGCGTCACTCTCGGCGTACCTGGGAGCCTCGTCGCTGTGCGTCCTCGACCCCTGGGTGCTCGACAAGCACCTGGACCGGTACCGCAAGGGCCGCCGGACGCTGTCGGACCTGTGCGCCCAGTACGGGGTGGAGCTGACGGGCGCTCACGACGCGGCGGCGGACGCGGCGGCCGCGATGGCGGTGGCCCGGGCGATAGGGCAGCGGTTCGCGGTCCGGCTGGAGCGGCTGAGCGTGGCCGAGCTGCACGCGCGGCAGGCCGTCTGGCACGCGGCGCAGGCGCGCGGGCTCCAGGCGTGGTTCGCGCGGAACGGCTCGGAGGAGCAGTGCGATCCGGCCTGGCCGCTGCGGGCGGAGCTGCCGTCGGCGGCGTGAGGCGGCGGCTTCTGCCTGGCGTGACGACGACGCGAGGCCGGTCCTTCTGTCGAAGGACCGGCCTCGCGGTGTGTGGGCGATACTGGGATCGAACCAGTGACCTCTTCGGTGTGAACGAAGCGCTCTCCCGCTGAGCTAATCGCCCGGGCGCACCGCAAACATTACCGCATGTCAGAGGGGCTCCGAACCACCTCTCGAACAGCCGGGCCGCGACCGGGTCGCGGTCCGTCACCCTGGGTGATGACAGGGCTGCGGCGCCCCCTTGACGGAACTCACCGGAACGGCCGTACGCGGAGCGCGACGGGTCGGCCGTACGAGGTATCCGAAGAGTCCCAAAACGGGCAGAGGGGTTTACAACGGCACCGTAGGTGGCATGTCGATTTCGCCGACGTGCGAATCCCCGAGCGCACACTGAGCGAAAGGCCCTGGCGCTTATGAACACCACGGTCAGCTGTGAGCTGCACCTGCGCCTCGTTGTGTCGAGCGAATCGTCACTGCCTGTACCCGCAGGTCTGCGGTACGACACTTCCGATCCGTATGCCGTACACGCCACCTTCCACACCGGAGCCGAGGAAACGGTCGAGTGGGTCTTCGCCCGGGACCTGCTCGCCGAGGGCCTGCACCGGCCCACCGGCACCGGCGACGTCCGCGTCTGGCCGTCCCGCAGCCACGGTCAGGGCGTCGTGTGCATCGCGCTCAGCTCTCCGGAGGGCGAGGCCCTGCTGGAGGCGCCGGCGCGAGCCCTGGAGTCGTTCCTGAAGCGGACCGACGCCGCCGTCCCGCCCGGTACCGAGCACCGGCACTTCGACCTGGACACCGAGCTCTCCCACATCCTGGCGGAGAGCTGAGGCGGTCCACACCTGGAGGTCCGGTCCCTGCGCGCCGCCCACTCGGGGAGGCGGCGCGCGTCCCGTCCCGCTGACACGTCCCTCGCGCATCCGGCAGCACGGCCGCGCCGTCGCCACGGAAACCACCGTGGCCGACGACGCGGCCGTGTGGCGTTCCCCCTGGAGCCAGTAAGGTCGGTGGCCACCGTCGAACAAGTTGCCGCCCCACCGGCCGGGCCAGGGAGCGAACGAACCGTGCTGATCAATCACGACACCCGGTGCGCGCTCGACGCCGTCGTCGACCTGCTGAACAGCTGCCCCGCCGGGCCGCCGGCCGCCGTGACCCCTGAGGCGCCCGGGGTGCCGCCCGCGGCGGGAGGCGACGGGCTGGCGGACGTGGCGGCGCTGCGGGACTTCGTGAAGCGGCACGACATCAGTGGCGTGGGCCGGCTGGACGAGGACGATCTGCGGGCCGTGCGGGAGCTCCGGGGGCGTTTCGCGCGGGTCTTCGACACCGAGGCGACCGCGGAGGCCGCCGAGCTGCTCAACGCCCTGGTCGCCGAGGCGGGCACCACGCCCCGGCTCACCGATCACGACGGCTACGACTGGCATGTGCACTACTTCGCGCCGGGGGCGTCGCTCGCCCAGCATCTGGCGGCCGACGGCGGGATGGCCCTGGCGTTCCTCCTGGTGGCGGGCGAGCGGGAGCGGCTGCGCCGCTGTGGCGCGCCGGGCTGTGGGCGGGCCTTCGTGGACCTCTCACGGAACCGGTCCCGCCGCTACTGCGACGGCCGGACCTGCGGCAATCGGCTGCACGTGGCCGCGTACCGGGCCCGGCGGCGCGGCGCGGCCGACTGAACGGGCTGTCCACGCTCACCACCGGTAGAGATCGTGGACCGCGGTCACCAGGATCAGCGTCGCCACGAAGGTCAGGAACAGCATCAGGGGCGGCTGGGAGAGGGCGAAGAGGCAGCCTCGTGGTTCCTTGGCGAGGTCGCCCAGGTCGCTCAGGTCGAGGTCGTTCAGGTCGGACAGTTCTGCGGTCAGCTCGGCCGGTTCGTCGTTCATCTCCGGCAGATCATGACGCAGCGCGTTCCGTCAACGGGCCGATCGTGTGGAGGTGTTCGTCAGATCCCGTGTTTTTTGAGGATTGCCTCGATGTCGTCGAACTCTCCTCCGGTACCCTTCCGCCCCTTCGGCTGGGAACGCCCCTCGGAACGCCCCTTGGGACGCTGCGCGGACCGGCCCGCGGCCGCGCCTATCGCGGGGGCTCCGGTCGTCAGGGGATCGGCGCCGCCGGCCGGGGGCAGGTCGTGGCCTCCGGCGCCACGGCGCTCGGCGGCGCGGCTCACCAGGAACAGCAAGGCGGAGAGCGCGAGGACGCCGAAGCCGGCCCACACGGTGGGCTTGAAGACCAGGTCGGTGACCCAGTCGATGATCCCCGTCATGACCAGGCCGATCGGGATCAGGGCGAACGCCGCGATACGGGTCGCGGCGAGGAAGCGCTTGCGGTAGGCCGTCAGCAGGGCGATGCCCAAGCCGCCCGCGGACACCGCGGCGCAAACGGTCGAGGTCAGCATCCGGTCCTCCTGCCGATGGTGGTCTCCTGCATCCATCCTGCACCGGGTGGCGGCCCGGAAGCCACGACGGGGAGCAGGGATCAGGGAGAACTCCGGGTCTTCCCCTGGGGTCCCTCCTCCTCAGGGGCGAGACACCCGGCCTCCCCCGGTCCTCACCCGGCCGTCCCCCGCCGCGGCCGGGACTGGGAGACTGGGGCCATGAGCGAGACCAACTCCCCCTCCGCCCCGTCGCCCGCCGTCCTCGACGTCTGGTGCGACCTGCAGTGCCCCGACTGCCACGCCGCCCTGGACGACCTGCGGGCGCTCCGCGCCCGCTACGGCGACCGGCTGGACATCCGGCTCCGGCACTTCCCTCTGGAGAAGAACCGGCACGCCTACGCCGCCGCGCAGGCCGCCGAGGAGGCGGCCGAGCAGGGTCGCGGCTGGGAGTTCGCGGAGGCCCTGCTGGCGCGCACCGCGGAGCTGGGCGAGCGTGGCGAGGCCCTGCTGACGGAGGTGGCGGCCGGGCTGGGGATGGACGCCGAGGAGGTGGACACCGCGCTGATCGACGGTCGGCACCTGCTGATCGTCGACGCCGACCAGGCCGAGGGCAAGGCGATCGGGGTGACAGGCACCCCGACGTACGTCATCGGCGGTGAGCGGCTGGACGGCGGGAAGAGCCAGGAGGGTCTGCGGGAGCGGATCGAGGAGATCGCGGACCGGCTGTCGGCCGGCTAGCCGCCGCCCCGCCCGGTCCGCGCGACGCGCTCCTCGCGGACCGGCGCACGGCGCTCCCCCGCCCTACGGCCTCACAGTGCCTTGTTGAAGTACACACTCGTGGCCCGGTAGCCCAGGGACTCGTAGAGCCGCAGGGCCGGGGTGTTCCCGGCGAAGACGTTGAGGCCGAGGCGGTCGTGCCCCATGGCGAGGGCCTCGCGTTCGGCGACGAGCATCAGGGTGCGGCCGTGCCCCCGGCCGCGGTGTTCCGGCGCCACCTGGACGTCGTAGACGTAGGCGGTGCCGTCGCGCGTCCCCAGCCACAGCGTCCCGACGTCGACGCCCTCGTGGGCGAGGACGCGCAGGGCGGTGCCGGGGGTCGCGTTGCCCTGGGGCAGCAGGGACGCGTGGTCCGCCGCGCACTTGGCCTCGGCCTCGGCCCGGGGCACGCCGCGTTCGGTGAGCGACTCGGTGTAGTCCGCCTGCTGCGCGGCGAGCCACGCCGGGAAGCGGTCGTCGTCCAGGGGGCGGGCCTCGCTCCCGGCGGGCAGGGCGGGCGGGCCGGTGAGCGGTTTGGCCATGTTCCGGCTGCGCTCGGTGTAGCCGAGGGCGGTCACCAGGCCGAGCGCGGCGGCGTCCCCGGCGGGAACGCCGACGCCCACCCAGCGGCACCCCCAGCCGCGCAGCACCTCCTCGGCGGCGAGGGCGGCGACGGTGCCACGGCCCCGGCGGCGATCCCGCTCCTGGACGAAGAGCCGCTCTATGGACCCGGCGCGCGGGCCGAACTGGGGGTGGGTGCCGAGCGCGGCTTCGCCGACCGGCCTGCCGTTGACGCAGATCTCGTACGTACGGCTGCGGCGGCCGTCGGCGGTGCGCTGTTCCGGTGCCGTGGGGCGCAGGGTGGTGGTCATGCCGCTGTTCTACCCAGGAGCGGGGACGGGTGTCGCCGGGGTTTCCCGGTCGTGGCCGGTGCGGTTACGGCCCGGTCGCGGACGCTGCGGACGGGGATACGCGGTGCGGTCCGGCGCGGTCGCCTCGACCGCGGCCGGTTCAGGGGTCGAGGTCCTCGGCCGACCGCTCCGCGAAGACGCGCATGGCCTCGGAGGTGACCGGGCCGGGGGCGCCGGGGAGCCGCCGTCCGTCGACGGTC
Source organism: Streptomyces sp. URMC 126 (assembly GCF_051386555.1). Taxonomy (NCBI): domain Bacteria; kingdom Bacillati; phylum Actinomycetota; class Actinomycetes; order Kitasatosporales; family Streptomycetaceae; genus Streptomyces; species Streptomyces sp. URMC 126. Next base: position 1,596 of record NZ_JBPQTX010000355.1, on the reverse strand, counting down.
CCGACCGCCTGGACGTCACGCAGGCTGGACGTCAGGAAGATCTCGTCGGCGCGGTCGAGGACGTCCATGGGCAGGTCGGTCTCACGGGCTCCGGTCCACTCCAGGACGAGGGCGCGGGTGATGCCGGGGAGGCAGCCGGAGGCGAGGGGCGGGGTGTGGAGTTCGCCGTCGAGGACGACGAAGACGTTGGTGGCGGTGCCCTCGCAGAGCGCGCCGGCCGTGTTGGCGAGCAGGGCCTCGGTGGCGCCCTGTTCCTTGGCGCGGGCGAGGGCGACGACGTTCTCCGCGTACGAGGTGGACTTGAGGCCGGTGAGCGCGCCGCGTTCGTTGCGGGTCCAGGGGACGGTGACGGCGGCGGTGACGGCGGGCCGGGGCCCGATCGGGGCCGCGGCGACGAGGAGGGTGGTGTCGGCGGCGCCCCGGTCGGAGCCGAGCGGGGAGAGGCCGCCGGTCAGGGTGACCCGGAGGCGGCCGAGGGCGAGCGGGTGGGCGTCGAGGACGGCGGCGCAGGCCCGGCGGACCTCGTCCGCGTCGGGGACGGGCAGGCCCAGGCCGCGGGCCGAGGCGGCGAGCCGGGCCAGGTGCCGGGTGAGAGCGAAGGGGCGGCCGTCGACGACCTTGAGGGTCTCGAAGACGCCGTCGCCGACCGTCAGGCCGTGGTCGAACACCGAGACGCGCGCCGCGTCCTCCTCGACGAGCTTCCCGTTGAGCCAGACGGTCACCGTTGCCTCCCGGCGGTCGCGCTGTGGGTGCCCGACGCTATCGCCAGCAGCCGGGCCGCCTTGAGTTCGGTCTCGGCCCATTCGCCCTCGGGGTCGGAGCCCCAGGTGATGCCCGCTCCGGTGCCGAAGCGGAGAGCGGGGCCGCCGGGAGCCGCGCGGTCGGTCCAGAAGGTGCGGATGCCGACGGCCAGCTCGCCGGTGCCCCGGTCGGCGTCGACCCAGCCGATGCCGCCGCAGTAAGGGCCGCGCGGGCCGCGCTCCAGCCGCTCGATGATCTCCAGGGCGCTGGCCTTGGGCGCGCCGGTGACCGAACCGGGCGGGAAGGTGGCGGCGAGCAGGCCGGCCCAGCCGGTGCCCTCGGCGATCTCGCCGCGGACGGTGGAGACGAGGTGGACGAGGCCGGGGTGTTCCTCGACGGCGCAGAGCGACGGGACGGTCACGGACCCGGTGGCGCAGACCCGGCCGAGGTCATTGCGGACCAGGTCGACGATCATCACGTTCTCGGCGTGGTCCTTCTCGAGCAGGTCGGACGCGGTGCGGCCGGTGCCCTTGATCGGGCCGGACTCCACCGTGCGGCCGGTGCGGCGCAGGTAGAGCTCGGGCGAGGCGGTGACGACCTCGACGCCGTGGGCGGGGAGCCGGACGGTGCCGGCGTACGGGGCCGGGTTGCCGGCCGCGAGGTGGGCGGCGAGGGCGTCGACGTCGGCGTGGTCCGGATCGGGCAGCGGCGCGCCGAGGACGCGGCAGAGATTGGCCTGGTAGACCTCGCCGGCGGCGATGTGCTCGCGGATCCGGCGGACGCCCGCGATATAGGCGTCCCGGTCGAGGGAGCTGGTCCAGGCCTCGGGGGCGGGGCCGCGCCAGCGTCCGGGGG
>NZ_JBPQTX010000354.1:0-6865 GCF_051386555.1 Streptomyces sp. URMC 126 | reverse complement strand
CAACCGCGCGGAGCGCGGTTTCGGGGGGTGCGGGGGCGCGGCCCCCCCAAGAAGCGCTCAGCTCGCGAGCAGCCCCACCGGATCGCCCTCACCGAAGGTGAGCCGACACGTGTCGGCCCGGTACGTGGCGACCGCCACGGCCGCGGTGCGGCCCTCGGCGAAGTACCGCGTAGTGACGAGGAGAACGGGCGCCCCGGGCAGCCGGTCGAGCTCCTTGGCGTCGTCCGCGCGAGCGGACCCGAGCTCCACCGCACGGTCCTGCCCCTCCAGCGGAAGCCGGTGGAGGGCCCGGAGGACGGCACGCGCACGGGCCGGGCCGGGAGCGGTGTCGGGAACGTCGAGTCCGGGGAGACCGGCGGCCGGCACGTAGAGGAGCTCGGTGGCGACGGGCCGGCCGTGGCTCCTGCGGCTCCGGCGGACGGTGTGCACGGCCTCGTCACGGCCGGTGCCCAGCAGCAGGGCGACGGCGGCGGGCGGCGCGGCCTCGGCGCTGTCCACCGGCTGCCAGTCGTCCTCGGTGGTGCCGGGCCAGGTGTGTTCGGCGTCGGCGACGGCGACGCCCACGCGCGGCGGGGCGACGGTGGTGCCGACCCCTCGGCGGCGCTGGAGGCGGCCTTCGAGCTCCAGTTGTTCGAGCGCCTGGCGGAGCGTGGCGCGCGCGACCCCGAAACGGGCGGCGAGTTCACGTTCGTTGGGCAGGATCTCGCCCACCGCGAACTCCGAGTCGAGCGCGTCGCTCAACACCGTCTTCAGGTGCCAGTACTTCGGCTCGGGCGCCGTCTCCAACTGCGTCGTCCCCACCCTCATCCTCCGCAAAGGCTTTTCGCGCGCTTCTTTATTAAAGGTTGTTGCAGTATGCCTGTGACCATAGGACGGTGTGCGCACTTGGTCAAGACCAATGCGCGGCATCCGCCGCAGGTGGTACGGACTTTTCGGCACGCTGGGTGACCGGCGACCGGCGCGCTTCCGGCCGCACGGGGAAGAGCGGTCACCAACCGTCGCCGGGGACACGGGGAAAGCGGTGCGAGCGGCGCGCGGAGGCGCGCGCCGGGCGCCGTGAGCGCCGGAGCGGGGCGGCGCGGGGCGCCTCGGGCCCACGCCGTACGACGGGACGCGTCACGGGTCTACCCCACGGTAACCGTTGCTGACATCCTGTCTACAAGACCCCCCGAGCATCAGCAGGAGCCGACTCATGGGTGACACCTTGCGGACCGCGACGTTCTCTCTCGACACCCCCGCCGGACCACGCGAGGCGGAGGCGGTCTACCGGCGCGCCGGCGAGGGCGAGCCGCTCGTCCTGCTGCACGGCATCGGCCACCATCTCCAGGCGTGGGACCCGGTGTTCGAGATACTCGCCGCGGAGCACGACGTCGTCGCCGTGGACCTGCCCGGCTTCGGCCGTTCCCCCGCCCTGCCCGCGGCGGTGCCGTACGACCTGCCGAGCACCGCCGCCGTCCTCCGCGCCTTCTTCGAGGCGCTCGGCCTGGACCGGCCGCATGTGGCCGGGAACTCGCTGGGCGGCCTGATCGCCCTGCAACTGGGCCACGAGAAGCTCGTACGGACCGTCACCGCCCTGTCCCCCGCCGGGTTCTGGACGGAGTCGGAGCGCCGCTACGCCTTCACCGTCCTGCGCGGTCTGCGCAACGGCGCCCGTCGGCTGCCGCCCGAGCGGATGGCCCGGCTGGCCGGCACCGCCGCGGGCCGGGCCGCGCTGGTCAGCCTGGTGTACGCCCGCCCTGGGCTGCGCCCGGTCGACGCCGTGATCGCGGAGGCGAGCGCGCTGCGGGACGCCGTGGGGTTCGAGGCCACCCTCGCCGCCGGGCGCTCGGTGCTGTTCGCCCACGAACTGCCGGACCTGCCGGTCACCATCGCCTGGGGCACCCGCGACCGGGTCCTGCTGCGCCGGCAGGGCATCCGTGCCGGGCAGGTGATCCCCGGTGCCCGGCTGGTCCGGCTGCCGGGCTGCGGACACGTGCCGATGAACGACGATCCGGCCCTGGTGGCCCGGGTCGTCCTGGACACCACCGCGCGGCAGGTCACCCACTGAACGGAGTTACCAAAGTTACGCATGTGACGGAAGAGACCCAAGGGAAGCATGATCCGCCGCGGCATAGGATCTTCGGATCAGACAGCACAACCTTGGGGGATTCGCAGTGGCTTCCACCGCGCGCACCGTCCTCGTCCCGGCCGCCGTGGCCGTGACGCTCCTCGCCGGGCTCACCGCCTGCGGCTCGGACTCCGGTTCGGGGAAGGACGACGGCCCGGCGAAGAAGAAGACGGAACAGTCGGCGCACCTCGCCTGGCCCGGCGCCGCGCTGCCGGGCCTGGCGGCGAAGCCGGCCTGGACGGTGCCGGCGGCGCCCGGCGGCACCGCGGTGTTCGCGGTCGGCGACGCCTTCGCCGTGGTCACCGCGCCGGGGGCGGAGAAGACCGGGAACGACAAGGGGACCGCGCTGCGGGAGGGTCCCAAGACCGTCGAGTTCCGCGACGCGCGCGACGGCGCCGTGCGCACGACGCGGAAGTTCGGTGACGCCCTGGTGATGGCGGACACCTGGCACGGCGCCCCGGCCCTGCGCGTCCAGGTCACCACCAAGACCCCCTCCGACGGCATGACCTCCGACAAGCGCACCACGGTCGAGGAGGTCTACGACGGGCACGGCAAGAAGCTCGGCAGCGCCCCGCTGGTCAGCGGGACGACGCTCTCGGACGGCTGGGTCGCCAAGGACGGCTCCGCCACGCGCGCCGACGGCGGGTCCGCCACCAAGCTGGACACAGCCGGCGACCCGCGCGCCGTCCAGGGCCCCGCCCCGTCGCAGGACCTCCACCGCCACGCCCCGGAGAAGCGGACGTTCGCGGGCGACCACGCCTTCTCCTACGAGGAGGTGGCCCACGGCCCGTTCGACGGCACGAAGCGCCTGGTCGTCACCGACCTGGCGACCGGCAAGAAGGCGTGGACGACCCGCGAGGCCGGCCGGCCCGACAACGCGATCCCCGAGGACAAGTCCCACGACGTCCACGTGGTGCCGGTGACGGTCGTCGGCGACCGCGTCGTCCTCGCCTGGCAGACGGACGGGGGCAAGCACACCTCCCCCGAGCCGTGGATCCTGTCGGTCAACGACGTCAAGACGGGCCGGCTGGTGGCCACGGGCCCGGTCGTCCCGGCGGACGCGCCCGGGTCCAGGACCGATTTCGGGGACCCGGGCGCCAACCCCACCTTCCTCACCACGTACGACGCGTCCACCGGCACGGTCGTCACGGCGGGGCGGCCGGGCCTGGGCAGGCCCTGGCTGGCCACCGCCTGGGACCTCAAGAGCGGCAAGCGACTCTGGGCCCAGGGGCCGGACGAGAAGGACTTCGCGGTGCTGAACGCCGGTGACGGTGTGGTCTACGGCTACACCAACCCGGGCACGCAGGGGTACTGGGACCCGATCGCCGTCGATGTGAAGACCAAGAAGGTGCTGGCGAAGAAGCTCGACAACGACCAGATCCCGGTCTTCAGCGCCGACGGCCACGGCGCGGTCTCCGTGGACAAGGGCGTCTTCGTCTTCCCCGCGGCCTGAACCCGCCGGGGGCGCGGGCCCGTTGACCCGCGCCCCCGGGATCCCGTCACGCGTCACGCCGCCGCGGCGCCGAGCCCGCTCCAGGGGCCGAGCGCGCCGTCCGGGCCGACGGGCATCACCTGCTGCCCGGCCCGGCCGGGCAGGAACCGTCCGGCGCCGCCCAGCGCGTCAAGGCGCTGCGCGCCGGGGCCGACGGGTTCCCGCTCAAGCGGGACCAACCGACCGAGTTCGTGCACGCGGTCCGGGTCGTTGCCTCGGGTTCCTCCCTCCTGCTCCCCGCCGGTCTGCGGCGGCCGGCCGCCGCGCACGGCAATCCCGGCGCCCGCGCGGCCCTGGAGCGGGCGGCGCTGACGGGCCGGGAGCCGGCCGTGCCGCGGCTGGTGCTGGGCACGGAGACGGTGAAGTCCCATGTCAGCGCGGTACTCGCCAAGCCGGGGGCGCGGGACCGGACACGGGCGGTGATCGCGGCGTACGGGTCGGGGTTCGTCACGCCGGGCTGAGCGCGGCGGCCGGTGGCCCGGTCAGTTCCAGGGGTTGGCCGGCTGGTCGTTGATGGCCGTCCAGAAGCGGGTGCCGGCCGGGACGTCGCCGTAGGCCCAGAAGCTCCAGCCGCCCGAGCTCTCCAGGTTGGGTCCGTATCTGCCGTCGTGGAACTCGGCCATCCGCCAGCCGGTGCCGAAGTTGTTGGCGCAGACGCCGTCGGCGACCGCGCGGCCGGTGAGCCTGGTGCCGCGGATCGGGGCGGTGGCCGCGACGGCGCCGCGGGCCCAGCCCGCGTAGAAGTCGGGGGTGATGCCGGCGGGCGCCGGGCGGCCGTCGACCTTCAGGCACAGCAGCGGCAGCGCCGTGGTGGTGGCGGTGTCGCCCTGGTAGGCGTTGCTCAGCGGGCCGCCGCCGACGCGGACCGTGCCGGCGGGGCCGTCCGCGAGCAGGGTCCAGGTCATGGCCTTGCCGTTGGCGTCGGGGGCGGGCGGGGCCGCCGCGGCCGGGGTCGTGAGCGCGCCGGCGGCGGCGAGGGCCGCGGCGCCGAGGGCGAGCACCGATTTCATCGAGCGTGCGGTCACCGAGCGCATGACTTCTCCTCACAGGCGTGAACCGGCGTGACGCGGATCGTGACGCGGTTCCTGACGCGGGAATGTGACGCGGGAACGTGACGCGAGACGCATGGCGTTACGGTGGGGAATTCTCCACGCCCTTCACAACTCCCCCAAGGGCAGAACCGGTCACGCGCCCCGGGCGGCCCCCGGAACCCGCGCGGTGACGAACCGGACGCGCTCCTCCACCGCCGCCCGGGGCAGTTCCACGGTCTCGTAGCCGAGTTCCGCGTAGGCGGCCGTCACCGCCCCGTGGGTGCGCACGGCCTCCTCGTAGGACTGCCGGCGCTCGGTGTCCCGCGCGTAGATCTCCGGCCAGGGCGGGGCGGTGAACACGCGGGGGTGGTACCGGAACCGCTCGGCGGCGGCGCGGACGTGCGCGGGCACCGGGCGGCCTTCGAGCCGGAGGTAGCCGATGACGTCGGGGAGGCCGCGGTCGAAGAAGACGGTCCCGGGGCGCTCGGCCGCCTCGTGGTAGGAGCGCAGTTCCCAGCAGAGCATCAGCTCCGCGAAGAGGCCGGGGTCCGTCCAGGGCAGGGCCCGGCCGCCGACGGCCGTCTGGTCCCGGATGACGCCGCGTCCGGCTTCCCACGAGCGGTGGTGGCCGGCCGCCTCCAGGGCGTCGATCAGCGTGCTCTCGCCCGCGCCGGGTCCCCCGGTCACCACGACGAATCGCTCCCGCTCCATGTGCCCCCGCCTCCGTTCGCCGACGCGTCCGCCGCCTCGACCGTACGCCCGGCGCGCGTCGCCCGTGACGGGCGCCCCTCCGTGCTGGCAGGGTGGCTGCTCCGTGTGGAAGGCCCGACGGAGCGGAGTGCGGTGTGATGGCCGAGCAGGTGGACGTCGTCGTCATCGGAATGGGACCGGGCGGCGAGCACGTCGCGGGGCGGCTGGCGGAGGCCGGGCTGCGGGTGGTGGGGGTGGAGGCGGAGCTCGTCGGCGGCGAGTGCCCGTACTGGGGGTGTGTGCCCAGCAAGATGATGATCCGGGCGGGCGGCCTGCTCGCCGAGGCCCGCCGGATCCCCGGGATGGCGGGCACGGCACGGGTGGAACCCGACTGGTCGCCGGTCGCGGCGCGGATCCGCGACGAGGCGACGGACGACTGGGACGACCGGGTCGCGGCCGACCGCTTCCGCGACAAGGGCGGCCGGCTCGTGCGCGGGCGGGGGCGGCTCACCGGCCCCCGCACGGTGGCCGTGGACGGGCCGGAGGGCGGCGTCTTCGAGGCCGCGCGCGGCGTGGTCCTCGCCACCGGGACGAAGCCGCAGCTCCCGCCGGTGCCCGGGCTGGACGAGGTCCCGTACTGGACGAACCGGGAGGCCATCGCCGCGACCGAGCCGCCGGGGTCCCTGCTGGTGCTGGGCGGCGGCTCGATCGGCGTCGAACTCGCCCAGGTCTACGCCCGGTTCGGGACCCGCGTCACCGTGGTGGAGGCGGCCGGCACCCTGGTCCCGGCGGAGGAGCCGGAGGCCGCCGCCCTGCTCGCCGAGGTGCTGGCGGCCGAGGGGCTGACCGTCCGGACGGACGCCCGGGCGACCGCGGCCCGTCACGACGGCACCGCGTTCACCCTCGTCCTGGAGGACGGCGAGGAGCTGACGGCCGACCGGCTGCTGGTGGCGACCGGCCGGCGGGCGGACCTGACGGACCTCGGACTGGAGACCGTCGGCCTCGACCCGGGGGCCCGCTCGGTGCGCACGGACGCCCGGATGCGAGCCGCGGACGGGCTCTGGGCGGCGGGGGACGTCACCGGCCACGGCGCGTTCACGCACGTGGCCATGTACGAGGCGGAGATCGTCGCCCGGGAGGTGCTGGGCGAGCCGGGGCCCGGGGCCGACTACCGTGCCCTGCCGCGGGTCACGTTCACCGATCCGGAGATCGGAGCCGTCGGCCTGACGGAGCGCCAGGCCCGCGACCGCGGCCTGCGGGTGCGGACCGGGCTGGCGCGGGTGCCCTCCTCGGCGCGCGGCTGGATCCACAAGGCCGGCAACCAGGGACTGATCAAGCTGGTCGAGGACGTGGACCGCGGAACCCTGGTCGGCGCCACGACGGCCGGACCGGCGGGCGGCGAGATGCTGTACGGGGTGGCCGTGGCGGTGGCGGCGGAGGTGCCGGTGGAGACGCTGCGGCACATGATCTACGCGTATCCGACGTTCCACCGGGGGGTGGAGGACGCGCTGCGCGACCTGGTCGCGGGCGGGTAGCGGGCCGGGG
>NZ_JBPQTX010000353.1:0-6868 GCF_051386555.1 Streptomyces sp. URMC 126 | reverse complement strand
CATGGGGGCGATTCTCTCACCGCTCCGGACGGCGGTCCGGGGGCGGGCGTGGGGGGCCTTGTGGACGTCCGGTCGCCGACGGTCCGTCAGGCGGGCGTGGGCTCCACCGGACCGGTGCCCGCGTCCGGTTCCGGGGCGGCGTCCTCGTCGGCGTCCCCGCCGCCGGCCGGCAGGTAGTCCTCGCTGATCTCCCGCGGCCCGAACGGCCAGACCCGCTCCACCCGCGCCCACAGCAGGAAGGCGAGGCAGCCCGCGCCGAACCAGGCGAGCGACCACTCGATGGGGTGCCGGCCGGGGGAATTGCGGTCCGCGTAACCGTAGATGACGAGCCAGCCGACCAGCGCCACCAGGCTCGGCAGCGGGTAGAGCCACATCCGGTACGGGCGCGGCAGCGTCGGCTGGCGGCGGCGCAGCACGGTGACGGCCGCGATCTGCCCCAGCGCCTGGACGAGCACCATCACCGTGGTCAGCAGCTGGATCAGGGTGGCCAGGTCGGTGTGACGGCCGATCAGGAAGCCGACGCAGCCGATCGCCCCCATGCTCAGCAGGCCGAGGACGGGGAAGCGGTGGCGCGGGTGCAGGGTGCCGAAGGCGCGGAAGAACACCTTCTCCCGCGCCGCGTTGTAGGGGATGCGGGAGGCGCCCAGGAGGCCGGTGAAGACCGATGCCACGGCGGTGATCAGCACCAGCACCGTGACGGCGTCGGCGGCCCCCCGCCCCCAGGTGCGTTCCAGCACGGCGGAGGCCACGGACGACGAGGCGACGTTGTCCGCGTCGAGCATGTCCCGCCAGTCCACGACGCCCAGGGTGCCGATCTGGAGCAGCAGATAGATGCCCATGATGCCGAGGATGGAGAAGATGATGGAGCGCGGAATGGTGCGCCCCGGGTCCTTGATCTCGGCGCCCATGTAGGCGGTCGTCCAGTAACCGCCGTAGTCGTAGATGCCGATGGTCAGCCCCGCCGCGAAGCCGATCCAGAAGTGATGGCTCGTCAGCTCGAAGGCGTGGGACGGGTAGGTGAACGCCCGGTCCGCGCTGAAGTGGGTGAACGCGGCGGTGATCACCAGCACCACCGCCGCGATCATCACGCACCAGAGGACCGCCGTGATCCGGGCCATGTTCTCCACCCGACCCCACAGCAGCGCCACGACCACCACGATGAGCGCCAGCCCGGTCAGGTCGCCCTGCGTCGGGGTCATGCCCGGCCACAGGTAGCCCAGGTACTGGACGAAGCCCATCACGCCGCTCGCCATGGCCAGCGGCACGTAGAGCATGGCCGTCCAGACGAACAGGAACGGCATCAGCCGGCCCGTCCGGTACTGGAACGCCTGCCGCAGGTAGACGTAACTGCCGCCCGCCCCCGGCAGGGACGCGCCCAGCTCGGCCCAGACCAGACCGTCCGCGAGGGCGAGCAGCGCCCCCGCCAGGAAGCCGATGACGGCCTGCGGGCCGCCGAAGGCCGCGACCATGAGCGGAATCGTGACGAACGGGCCGATCCCGCACATCTGGCTCATGTTGATGGCGGTGGCCTGGAACGGCCCGACGCGGCGGACGAATCCGTCCCGGCCGTCCGGTGCGTCGGCTTTCACTCCCATGGCGACCGCCCTTCCCGTTGGCGCGTTACCCGCACTCGTAGCACCGGCCCGCCCGGCGCGTCCATCACCCCGCACGAGGCCGGCACGGACCGTGACACGGGCATCGCCCGAACAGCGCACGGGAGTTGGGGACCATGAGCCGGACGGGGTGATGGGTGACTCTGGCCGGGCGCTCCGCACCGCGTCAAGACCCGGGGCGCACGCGGCCGGAGCGCACGGTGGAACGGAAGCCGGTAGCGCGACCGGAGCGCCCCCTGAGGCAGGACATGACAATCGCCACTCTCGGTGTATCCGCACTGGCAGGGGCGTTACAGTGACCCGGCCGTGGTGTTCGGGAAGACCGGTGCAGGACCCTCCCCCCGGGAGGAGTCCGATTCCGGAGCGGCCCTCGCCACTGTGATCGGGGAGTGACCGTCCCGTTCCACGCGGCCCGCCGGGCGCGTGGAGCCACTGGCCGCAGCCGGCTGCCGGGAAGGCGGGGGCGGGCGCGAACGAACCCGTCAGCCAGGAGACCGGCCACGGCATCTCAGTGAACCGATCCACGAGGTGCTGGAGCGTGAACCCCAAGATGACCCTGCCCACCGACGCGCCCGCCGGGCCGTCCGCCGCCTTCCGCTGGCGCCGCCAGGACACGGTGCGGACCGCCGGCCTGCTCGCCGTCATAGCCGCCCTGCACGTCGTCGCCTTCGGCGTGCTCTTCCTGCTGGTCGTCCCGAGCCACTACGAAGTGGGCTCCAAGGTCTACGGCGTCGGCCTCGGCGTCACCGCCTACACCCTCGGCATGCGGCACGCCTTCGACGCCGACCACATCGCCGCCATCGACAACACCACCCGCAAGCTGATGGCCGACGGCAAGCGCCCGGTCTCCGTCGGCTTCTGGTTCGCCCTCGGCCACTCCAGCGTCGTCATCGCCATGGCCGCCCTGGTCGCCGGCGGCACGCATATGGCGAGCACGCTGATGGACGAGGACTCGTCCGCCCACCAGACGCTCGGCATCGTCGGCACCACCGTCTCGGGCGGCTTCCTCTACCTCATCGCCGCCCTCAACCTCGTCGCCCTCGCGGGCATCCTGCGCATCTTCCGCTCGATGCGCGAGGGCCGCTACGACGAGGCCGAGCTGGAGCAGCACCTCGACTCGCGCGGCTTCATGAACCGGATCCTCGGCCGCTTCACCCGCTCGATCAGCCGCCCCGGCCAGATGTACCCGCTGGGCTTCCTCTTCGGCCTGGGCTTCGACACCGCCACCGAGGTCACCCTGATGGTCATGGCCGGCAGCGGCGCCGCCGCCGGACTGCCCTGGTACGCGATCCTCTGCCTGCCGCTGCTGTTCGCCGCCGGCATGAGCCTCTTCGACACCCTCGACGGCACGTTCATGAACTTCGCCTACCAGTGGGCGTTCTCCAACCCGGTGCGCAAGGTCTACTACAACCTCACCATCACCGGCCTGTCGATCGCCGTCGCCTTCCTCATCGGCACCATCGAACTGGTCGGCGTGCTGCACGAGAAGCTGGAGCTGGACGACGCGGTCACCGGCTGGATCGCCGGACTGAACCTCGACAACGTCGGCTTCGTCATCGTCGGCCTGTTCGTGGTGGTCTGGGCCGCCGCCCTCGCCTACTGGCGCTTCGCCAAGGTCGAGCAGCGCTGGGCGGCGCGCGGCGCGTCGGCCCCGGCGACGGAGGGCTGACCGGACCCCGACGGTCCGCGGACACCGCCCGTCCCCCCACGGCTTGGGCCGACACCGGGACGGGCGGCGCCCCGCGGGTCTACCGTGAAGGGGAGTGCATCCGCCTTCGGTCAGGAGCCCCATGGACCGCGAGAAGATCACCCTCACCGGTGTCCCGGAGACCCTCCTCGCCACCCTCCACGCCCGCGCCCTCGACAGCCGCTCCCGACGCTCCCTCCTGCGCGACCGCACGGCCCTCCAGACCGTCCGACGCCTCGACTACGACTTCGGCAGGACCGGCATGACGTCCGTGAACGTGGCGGGCGTCGCCCTGCGCGCCCGCTGCCTGGACGACTGGACGGCCGCCTACCTGGCCCGTCGCCCCCGCGCCACCGTCCTCCACCTGGCCTGCGGGCTCGACACCCGGGCGCACCGCCTCGCCCGGTTCCCGGAGACCCGGTGGATCGACGTCGACCTCCCCGAGGTCGTCGCCCTCCGGAACCGTGTCCTCCCGTCGCCCGGCGGCGACTACCGCACCCTCGCGACCTCCGTGACCGCCGGCGGCTGGCTGGAGGAACTGCCCGCCGACCGGCCCGTGGTGGCCGTCTTCGAAGGACTCGCCCCGTACCTGCGGCCGGCCGAGGGGGAGCAGCTGATCCGGCGGATCGCCGGCCATTTCCCGCGCGGACAGATCCTGTTCGACTGCCTCAGCGGCCTGGGCGTCCGTCTGCAACGGCTGGTGCCCCTCTTCCGCAGGACCGGCGCGACGGTGCGCTGGGGCATCGACGACCTCCACGCGCTGGAACGCCTGCACCCGGGGCTGACCTGTCTCGACGTCGTCCGCGGCTGCGACCTGCCCGACGTCCGCCACATCGGGCCGCTGGCCCGCGCGGAGGCGGGTCTGACGAGCCGCGTGCCCGGGTTGCGGGACGTGTTCCGGCTGGCGCGGTTCGAGTTCTGAGGGGGAACGCCCCTGGCCCTCTCCCGGAGGGGGCACCCCCGTTCCGCCGTGTTCCGACGGCGCGCGGCGGCGCGGTCTCAGGGGGTGCCGGGGCGCGGCCCCGGCGAGAAACGGTGAAACGGGGGTGCCCCCTCCGGGAGAGGGGCCGGGGCGAGCCCGCCGGCCCGGTGGAAGAACGAACGCACCAGCCCCCGCACCACGGGAACCGACCACCCCGCCCCACCCGGCCCGACGAGCGCGTCACGATCCCGAGCCGACATCAACCCCTCCGCCTGGAACCGCGGCGCCAACGCCGCGTAATCCGTGAACACCCAGTGCCCCGCACGGGACAGCCGACGACGCACGACCCGCCCGCCGGAGCGTGCCGTCACGGCCGGCCACGACCGCTCGAACCGCTCGTTGTGGAACCCGTCCGTCCCGGCCAGCAGCAGCGGCCGGTCCACCCCCTCCCGCGCCACCGGGAACAGCTCCCCGGGACGGCCGTCGGCGCCCGGCGGGTGGTCGAGGTACCCCTCCAGGTTCGCCGCCGCGCGGATCCGCCGGTCCCGGCGCATCGCCTCGGTCACCGCCGTCCCGCCGAGAGAGTGCCCGTAGACGCCCACTTGCCCCGGGTCCAGGGCCGCGCCGAGCCCCGGGGGCAGCGACCGGCCGGTGGCCGGGTCCGCCAGCCGGTCCAGAACGAACCGGAGGTCCGCGATCCGGGTCTCGACCAGGACGGAGAAGAGGTCCGGCCCCGGCTCCCCGGTGAGGACCGTCGGCCGCACCCGCTCCCGTCCGGGCATCCCGACCGGGAACTCCACCTCGCCGGCGTCCCCCGGATGATCGACGGCGGCCACCACGTACCCGTGGCTCGCCAGATCCTCCGCGAGCCCGGTGCCCATGGTGCGCGGGTCGCCGCCGCCTGGGCTGTACAGCAACACCGGCCGGCGCCCGGCGAGCGCGGGCGCGTCGACGTACGCGTGGCCGCGCGTGGCCGCCCAGTCGACACCCGCCTCCGGCAGGCGGTGCACCCGGACGTCGATCTCCCGGAAGAGCACGACCGCGCCGGGCGTCATATGCCGCGCCCGGGGGAGGCCCCGGACCGGCCCGGCCGGGTAGAACACCGTGACCATCACCTCCCGGACCGGGACGGCCGGTGTCAGCGGGTCGGGCCGGGACCGGTCGACCAGGTACAGCACGGTCGCCCCGACCCGGTGCGGACCGGTCGGAGCCGGCAGCACCGGGACGAGCGGCCGGCCCCCGGCGGCCCGCGCCGGTGCGGCCGCGCCCACGGCGAGCAGCAGACCCGCCGACGTGGCGGAGGCGATGACGGACCGTCTGCCCACGGCCCGGCTCGTATACGGCATGATGCGTTCCCTTCGTCGAACGGCCCCCGCGTGTACGGATGAGGGGCACGGCAGGCATGCTCGCCGTCGACGGGCGGTCCGGACGAACGTTCAGGCCGAGACCGAAAGGCTGGCGTGGGGGGAGGGGGAACGCGGTGCTCCGCGTCCACTTGACGGCGGACGACCTCGCCCGGGTGCGGTTCGCGCCCCGGCCGGCGCCGCTCCAGGAGCTCAACGCGGCCCTGAGCATGCTCGTCCACCCCCGCGACGCGCTGCTGTTCGGCCGGTGGCGGAACCGGCTGCTCCGCGCCCTGCCGCCCGCGGCGGAACCGCTCGCGGACCTCGTCCCCCTCGGGGTGGCGCCCCGCTTCCTCGACGTCTTCCACGACACCCTCGCGGACGGGCTGGACGCCGTCCGGGCCGCCCCAAGTCTCGTCCGCCCGGAGCTGGAACGCGTCCACGGCGGACGGCCGCCGGCCCCCTGGGTCCACCGGCTGCACGAGGACGACCCCGCCGCCTGGCGGCTTCTGCGCCGAGCCCAGCGGGCGGCGTTCGACACCGTCCTCGCCCCGGTCTGGCCCCTGGTCCAGGACCTGCACCGGGCCGAGTTCACCCGCCACGCGGTCACCGCCGCCGAACACGGCACCGGCGCGGCGCTCGCGGCCCTCGTCCCCGGCGGCCGGCTGCGCGGCACGGTCTGGGAGCTGCCGGCTTCCACCGACCGGGACCTCCGCCCGGCCGGGCGCGGTCTGCTGCTCCTGCCCACCTTCCACTGGACGGGCCACCCGCTCGTCGCCGACCTCCCCCACGGCCCGCTCGGCATCACCTACCCGGCCGGTCCCGGCCTGCCCCTCGACCCGGCCGGGGCCGAGGGCCCGGCCGAGCCGCTCTCCGCCGTGCTGGGCCGGACCCGCCTGGACGTCCTGCTCCTGCTGGCCCACGAACACACCACCACCGGCCTCGCCCGCCGGCTGGGCGTCAGCAACGCCACCGCCTCCGCCCACGCCACCGCCCTACGCGGCGCGGGCCTCGTCACCTCGACCCGCCGCGGCCGATCGGTGCTTCACCGCCGGACGGCGCTGGGGGACCTGCTGGTACGGCGGTGAGCCGGGCGCCGCGTACGGCAAGGCCGCGAAGCGCCCGACCGCTAGCGCGTGGACTCGCCGGGCCTCCGGGGACCACGGGAACAGCGGACACACGGCCGGGCGGCACGCCCGGACGGCTGCGCCCCGGCTTCCGGCCCTGACTTCCGGCCCCGGCAGGGTCTCCGCCCCCGGCCCCGGCTTCCGGCCCCGACTTCCGGCCCCGGCGGGGTCTCCGC
>NZ_JBPQTX010000352.1:0-7000 GCF_051386555.1 Streptomyces sp. URMC 126 | reverse complement strand
GGGGTGGGGGTGGGCGGTGGGCGGTGCATGCGAGCCGCGCGCGGCGAGTGCGGCCCGTCGAGCGCGGGGCCGGATTCGCTCACCGCCTTGGCCGCGCCCCGCCGGGCCGGTTCCGCGCGTGTCGGCCGGTCCGGTTCCGTTCCGTCGCACGCCCCGGCCCGTCCTGGAACACCCGGCGCGATGCCTGTCCGACCAAGCTACGGACCGATGCGGGCAGCGGACGGCGACGGCAGGGCGTGGCGTGGCGGCGGAAGTCGGCGCGCCCGAGCGGAGACGTGCCCAGGCCGGACGCGGCGGAGCGAACCGATCAACTGCCGTGGAGTGTCCGCTCCTCGCGAGGTATCCCCCCGGCCCGCACTGCCCCGGCCGTCCGCCGCAGTGGCCGGCGGAACGGCCGTTCAGTAGAGCGGGAAGGCCCAGCCGCCCGGGTACCAGGGCGCCCGTTCGCCGCGGAAGGCCGCCGAGGCCCGGGAGAGCGCACCGGGCCGCAGTTCCTCGACGAGGCCCGCCGCCGCGAGGGCGGTCAGTGTCGTGCCGCCGAGGAAGGCGGCGCCGAGTTCCGCCGCCGACAGCCGGATGTCGGCCGGGGCGGTCGTGGGCCGGCAGACCGCGCTTCCTTCGTCCGCCTGGAGGCGGTGGCGCCCGCTGTTCCACGGGCAGAAGTCGTCCCGTACGTCGAGGACGAGATCCAAGGGGAGGCTGTAACTCCGGCCCGCCAAGGCCCTGTCGACGTCGACGGTCCGCACCCACAGACGGTCCACCGGCGCGGCCCGGACCGCTCGCGGCTCGGCCAGCAGGTGGGGCAAGGGCTCGTCCACGGCGCCCTCGTAGTCGATCCGGTCCACCAGGTCGATGCCGGCGAGGAAGCGCCACAGCGACGCGTACGACCGGCGCGAGCACGCGGCCAGTTCCTCCACCTGGACCACCCCGATACGGCCGCCGAGCCCGTCCGGCGCTTCGGTGTGCCGGTAGAGCGCGTAGCCGGTCGCGTCCCCGTCGCGCTCCTGGTGCACGGCGAACCGGAGTGAGGTCGCGCCGCCGCGCCGGTGGGGGTGGTCGGCGAGGCGTACGGCCCAGTGGACCGGCTGCCGGTCGGGCCATCCGACCGTGGTGGTGCGGACCCGGTCGTAGATCGCCTCCAGGAGGGGGCGGGCCCGGTCGGCGGGCAGCAGCCGGACGGTCCCGTCGCCGAAGTCGGTGCCGGAGCGGAACCGCAGGGCACGGCGGTCGCAGCGCATCAGGTTGCCGAGCGTCGCGGGGCCGTAGCCGAACCGTCCGTAGATGCCGGCCTCGGAGGGCCGGAGCGCGGCGATCGGCTCGCGCCGCTCCTCGTGCAAGTCGGTCAGCTGGGCGCGCGTCATCGCGGTGAGGATGCCCTGGCGGCGATGGCTCGGGGCGACTCCCACGGACGCGATCCCCGCCACGGGCAGGGTGCCCCCGGGGACGGTCAGCGTCCGGCCGTAGACGGAGGCCCCGGCGACCGGCTCGTCGCCGTCGAAGACGGCCAGGGTGCGGGCGAGATCCGTCGCGGCTCGTTGAGCGGCGAGTTCTTCCTCGGACCGGTCTATGCCGTAGGTGTCGGCGATCATGCGCGCCCAGGGCGCGAACTCCCCCTCGGTGACGGGGCGGAGCGGGAAACGGGAAGCGGTCATCCGACCGGTGTACCGCAGTCGAGCCGGTTGGCGGCCTTGTTTTTCCGCCTGCCTGCCACGGGTTGGCGAGGCGTCCCTCGCCGCACCACGCCGGCTGCCGCCACCGCCTCACTCCGATCGGTCCTCAGACGCGCGCCAGGCGAACCAGCCGGGGAAGGCCGCGGCGAGGTCCGGTTCGCCGGCGAGGCGGACGCGTCCGGACCGCCGCGCCGCCGCCAACGTGGCGGTCCCCGCCACCACCCGGTGCAGTTCCGCCAGGTCGGCGGCCACCCAGACGTCGACGTCGTACCCGGGGTGCCGCCGGCACGCGCTGACGTCGCCGCCGGGGGACAGGACGAGCCACGCGTGGTCGTCGGGCGCCCCGGGGAGCGAGAGGGTGAACTCCACCACCACCCGCCTCCCGGGTAACCGCTCCCGCAGCACGAACTGCCGCAGGCGCCACAGCAGCCACCCCGCGTCCAACTGCTCGCGCGTGGGATCGCCCAGTGCCCAGCGGCGCGCCCAGTCGCCGAGTTCCCGGACGAGCGGTTCGAGCGCGGCGCCGGCGGGGGTGAGCCGGTAGGCGGGACGCCCGTCGGGGTCGGGGACGCGGGTGACGAGGCCGTGGGCGCGCATCCGGCGCAGCCGGGCCGACAGCAGGCTCCGGCCGATGCCGGGAACCCCGCGGTGGATGTCGTTGAACCGGTCCGAGCCGAGCAGCAGTTCGCGCAGGACGAGCAGCGTCCAGCGGTCGCCGACCGCCTCCACCCCGGCCGTGACCGGGCAGTACTCGATTCCGCGCCGCATGCCCGCCTCCGCCTCCATGCCGTCCCGTCCCGCCCCGCCGCACCCCGTCCGGTCCGATTTCCGTACCGCCCCCGGTCGCCTCACCATAGGACGCTCGGTCCGTGAACACCTCGATACCTCCGCGGACCACTCCCGACTCCGCGCCGCCCCAGTCGACTTGGGCGGCCGGCGACTACCCCGCGATGGCCGGCCGCCTCGTCCCGGCCGCCGAACGGGCCGTCGCCGTCGCCGCCATCGCCGCGCCGGCGCCCCGGACGACCGTTCTCGACGTCGGCTGCGGCACCGGCAACGCCGCCCTGGCCGCCGCCCGCGCCGGCGCGGCCGTCACCGCCGTCGACCCGACCCCCGAACTCCTCGCCGTGGCCGCCCGCCGAGCCCGGGCCGAGAACCTGACCGTCACCTTCCGCCAGACCGACGCCGACCACCTCACCGGCCGGTACGACCGGGTGCTGACCGTCTTCGGCGCCATGTACGCACCCGACCACACCCGGACCGCCGAGGCGCTGCTGCGGTGCTGTGCTCCCGGCGGACGGATCGTGTCCGCCGCCTGGACCCCGGACGGCCTGATGGCGGCCCTCAACCGCGCGGCCGCCCGCTACCTGCCGCCTCCGCCGCAGGGCGGACGACCGCCGGTGCTCTGGGGCGACGAGGCGCACGTGCGGGGGCTCTTCGCGGGGCACGACGTCACCGTGGCGGCGAAACACGTCCCCTTCGTGTTCCCGTCGCCCCGCGAGGCGGCCGCGTTCTGGGTCCGCACGGCCGGGCACGTCCAGCTCGAACGCCCCCGCCTTCAGGCGGACGGCTCCTGGGAGGCCCTGCACGACGACCTCGCGGCCGTCTTCGGCACGTGGAACCGGAACGGGACCGGGGGGCGGGACGCGGAGGTACGGGTCGAGGCGGCTTACCTGCTGGCCGTGATCGTCCCCGCACGACCGGCCTGACCGCCGCGAACCGTCCCACCACCGGCGGCGGCGAGGCCTGCCCGCCCCGGCCCGTGCGGAACTTTCGTCCAAGACAGGAGCCGCGATCCCGGAGATCGTAGACGCATGCGCAGCTACGACGCGGGGTCCGGCCCCCTGGACGACGTGGAGCCCGATCCCCTGGACGCCGACGCCGACGCGGACACAAACGCCGACGCCGACGCCGACACGAACGGCGACGCCGACGCCGGGGACGGCTGGGAGGTCGCCCGCCCTCTCCACGGCACCTCCCTCGCCGGTGTACGGATGGCGGGGTTCCGGGACCTCACCGCCGCCGGGCTGGACAAACGGGTGCTCCCCGGACCCGAGGTGGTCGTCGTCATCGGTCTCGGCGACGAGCCGTTCACCGTCGAGGGCGCGGCGGGCCGGCGGTCGCTGAGCGGTTTCGCCGCCACCTTGGCGCCCGGTCCGGTCCGCGTCGGCGCCGCGCGGGTCGAGTGCGTCGAGGCGCGCCTGTCGCCCCCGGCCGCCTACGCGTTGCTGGGCGTCCCGCCGCGCGCACCGGGCGAGTCCGTCGTCGGCCTGGAGGACCTGTGGGGTCCGCGGGAGCGGCGCCTCCGCGAGCGGCTGACCGAGGCCGCGACCTGGCGGGAACGGCTCGCGCTCGTGGACGGGTTCCTCGCGCGGCGGGCCGCGCGGGCACCGTCGGTGGCCCCGGAGGTCGCGGCGGTCTGGGGGCGCATCGTGGCGCACGGGGGCCGGGTGCGGGTCGGCGACCTCGCCGCGTCCTGTGGATGGAGCCGGAAGCGGTTGTGGTCCGCGTTCACCGCGCAGATCGGTCTGACGCCCAAGCGCGCGGCCATGCTGGTCCGCTTCGACCGTGCCGCACGGGCGCTGCGCGCGGGCGGGAGCGTCACCGACACCGCCCTGGCGTGCGGGTACGTCGACCAGCCCCATCTCCACCGCGACGTCCTGGCCTTCGCGGGCTGCACGCCAGGAGCCCTGGCCTCCGGACGGCGAACCGATCAGCCGCCTGGGAGGGCCCCGGGCGATCGGCCGATCGCCCAACACGCATAGGATCAAGCCTAGTTGACGCCAGCGCGGGCGGCGCGCCGTCCGCGTCGGTCACTTCCGCACCTCTCGCATCTCCCGCATCCATTGCCCCCCTGACACCACCCACCCGCCGCCTTACGGAAGGACCACACTGTGACGACCACCGACGCCCGAACGGCCGACGGCGCCCGAGGAGCGGACCCGGCCGACCGGGCCCTGATCATCCAGACCGCCTTCGGGAGCATGGCCGCGCAGACCCTGAGGGCCGCGGTACGGCTGGGGGTGGTCGAGCTGATCGGCGACACCCCGCGCCGCGCCGACGACGTGGCCTCCGACGCCGGAGCCGAGCCCCAGGCCATGACCCGGCTGCTGCGCGCCCTGGCCGGCCTGGGCCTGCTGCGGGAAGACACCCCCGGCACCTTCGCGGTGACGCCCGCGGGCGAGCTCATCGACCCCCGCCGCCCCCACAACGTCGCCTCTCTCGTACGCGTGCTCACCGACCCGGTGATGACGCGCGCCTGGGAGCACCTGGACGACAGTGTCCGCACCGGCGAGGTCGCGTTCGACAAGGTCTTCGGCACGGACTTCTTCGGCCACCTCGCCGGGCAGCCCGAGCTCAACGCGGTGTTCAACGCGGGGATGAGCGAGGCCACCGCGGCGTCCGCCGCCGCCCTCCCGGCCGCCTACGACTTCGGCGGGTTCACCTCCGTCACGGACGTCGGCGGCGGCGACGGCACGCTCCTGGCCGGCGTGCTCGCCGCGTACCCGGGGCTCACCGGCGTCGTCTTCGACACGGCGGAGGGTCTGGCCGAGGCGTCGGGGACGCTGGAGCGGCACGGGCTCACGGAACGCTGCTCCCTGGCACCCGGCGACTTCTTCCGGTCCGTCCCCGGGGGCTCCGACCTCTACCTGCTCAAGAGCGTCCTGCACAACTGGGCGGACGAACAGGCGGTCACCATCCTGCGCCACTGCCGCGAGGCGCTGCCGTCCGGCGGGCGCGTCCTGATCGTGGAGCCCGTACTGCCGGCCGTCGTCGCGCCCGACGCCCGTACCGTCGGCGCCGGATCCGCCTATCTGAGTGACCTCAACATGCTGGTGAACCTCAAGGGGAGGGAGCGGACCCGCGAGGACTTCGAGGACGTGTGCGGGCGCGCGGGACTGTCCGTCACCTCGGTCACCCCGCTCGCGGGAGCCATGCCGTTCTCCCTCGTCGAGGCCGCGCCCGCGCCCTGACCGTCACGGCGGGGTCGCGCGCCGCCGCCCCCCCCAAGGCGGCCTCGCTACTCGGGGTGTTCCTCCCGGCTGTCCTCGTGAGGCAGCCCGAGGTCGCCGCATTGGTTCCCCGGCAGGCCGACGGAGAGGGCCGCGTGGAGGCCGCCGACCGCGCCGGGGGACCGGTCGGCGCGGCCGTGCGGCCCGGCGCTGTGGTTGGCGCAGGTGTTGTCGGAGGTTCCGTTGCCCGAGCCGGTGACGGTGGTGGCCGAGGCGGCGGGGGCCGTGGCGAGAGCGGTGCCCTGCAAGGCCGTCACGGCTGCCGCCAGAACGGCCTTGCGGTGGGCGGAAGGGGGACACGTCGTTTTCGCCTGGCGGGGGCGGCCCGCAGGGCCCGGGCCAGTACGGCGGGCAAGTCGGGTCGGCGCCGGGCGGCCCAGCCGAGGTCCGGACCGTCGCCCGTGACGCTGCCCGGACCGTCGTGCGTGACGCTGCCTGTAACGCCGTCCGGACCGCCGTCCGGCGCCCCGGCTGCTGCTGCCCGTGCCCGTCCGGTGAGCAGGCCGTGGAGGACCGCCGCGAGGCTGTACTGGTCGGAGGCGAAGGTGGGACCGCCCCCCGCCCCGGCGCCGCCTTCGGCGTGCAGGCGTTCGGGAGGAGTGAAGGGGCGGGTGGTGCGCCAGGCGATCGGTGTGGCGGCAGTCGGCGGATGGTGCGGAAGCCGGGCGCTGCCGAAGTCGATGATCACCGCCGTGCCCTCGGGAGTGAGCAGCACGTTTCCCATGCTCACGTCGCCGTGGACCACGGCGCGGCCGTGTACGGCCGCCACCGCCGCCGTCACCGCCTCGGCGGTGGCGGCGAACAGGTCCGCCGCCGGATCGCTCTCGGTGCGCAGCAGATGGCGGGCGCGGGAGTGCAGATCGGCCGGCCGGACTCCGGGGACCCATCGGGTGGCGATCCAGTGCACACGACCGTTCGCTCCCGCCCCGTGCAGCCGGGCGGCGGCCCCTCCGCACCCCTCCAGGCTCTCCAGTACCGCGCGTTCACGCTCCAGCCGTGCGACGTGCCCCTCCGCGGCCCGGCGGCAGACCGTCTTCAACGCCACCCGCCGCCCGCCCGCCGCCACCGCCTCGCACACGGTGAAGCACCCGTACTCCCGCACCACCCGCACGACGTCCATGCCCTCGACCGCGCCCCGCGCACCGTGACGGCACGGGCGGTGGTCGGCGGCCGGGCGAGGGGAAACGTCTGCGCGCACGATCGGTGCAACGCGGTGGCGCCGACCAAGGACACGCGTCCCATCCGACGAAACGATCATCTACTCGTTTTTCGTAAGGATCCGTGGCGTGCCACCGCCCGCCCCGCCCGCCCCGGGCC
>NZ_JBPQTX010000351.1:0-7050 GCF_051386555.1 Streptomyces sp. URMC 126 | reverse complement strand
GGGGCCGGAGGGGCGGGCGGAGCCGACCGGGGATGCGGGGCCGCCTGAGACGGCAGTGCGGGCCGGGGACGCCCGGCCGGCCGGTGGAGCACGGCCGCCCCGTGGAGCACGGCCGACCGGAACGGCGGTGCCGGTCAGGGGCGCCGGACCGGTCCGGTCGGCACCGCGGACCCGGGCGGCGGCGCGGGCCGCAACGGAGGCGCGAGCCGCGTCCATCGCGCTCGGAGGGCCGGCCGGGCCGCCCGGCGGCGGTCCGCGGCGGCCGGAGGCACGTGGTCGTGGTCGACGCCGGCCCGCGCGGGCCGAAGCGCACGGTCACCGCCGGCGTCAGCCGGCCATGCCCTTGACCATGCCGTCCACCAGGTCCTCCGGCAGATCGGCGAGCTCGGTCAGGTTGGACTCGGTCCCGGGGATGCCCAGGTCCTGGGCGCGCTTGTCGGCCATCGCGAGCAGCCGGCGGATCCGGCCGGCCACGGCGTCCTTGGTGAGCGGCGGGTCGGCGAGGGCACCCAGCTCCTCCAGCGAGGCCTGCTTGTGCTCCATGCGCAGCCGGCCGGCCGCGGCGAGGTGCTCCGGGACCTCCTCGCCGAGGATCTCCAGGGCCCGCTGGACCCGGGCCCCGGCGGCGACGGCAGCCCGGGCGGAGCGGCGCAGGTTGGCGTCGTCGAAGTTGGCCAGCCGGTTGGCGGTGGCCCGCACCTCGCGGCGCATCCGGCGCTCCTCCCAGGCGAGCACCGACTCGTGGGCGCCGAGCCGGGTGAGCAGCGCGCCGATGGCGTCGCCGTCCCGGACCACCACGCGGTCCACGTTGCGCACCTCGCGGGCCTTGGCCGCGATCTGGAGCCGGCGGGCGGCACCGACGAGCGCGAGCGCCGCCTCCGGGCCGGGGCAGGTGACCTCCAGGGACGAGGAGCGGCCGGGCTCGGTCAGCGAGCCGTGGGCCAGGAAGGCGCCGCGCCAGGCGGCCTCCGCGTCGCAGGTGGCGCCGGAGACGACCTGCGGGGGCAGGCCGCGGATCGGCCGGCCGCGGCCGTCGACCAGGCCGGTCTGGCGGGCCAGCTGGTCACCGCCCGCCACCACCCGCACCACGTACCGGCTGCCGCGGCGCAGTCCGCCGGGGGCCATGACGACCAGGTCGGAGGCGTGGCCGAAGATCTCCAGGATGTCCTTGCGCAGCCGCCGGGCCGCGATCCCGGTGTCCAGCTCCGCCTCGATCACGATGCGTCCGCTGACCAGGTGCAGGCCGCCGGCGAAGCGGAGGATCGCCGAGACCTCCGCCTTCCGGCAGCAGGTCCGGGTGACGGGGAGCCGGGAGATCTCGTCCTTCACCGCTGCCGTCATCGCCATGGGCCGATCCTTCCATGCATCCGAAAAATACGGTCGTACGCGGCGGCCAGCAGTTCCGGATCGTGCGTTGCGGAACTCCCCTGGGCGGCGACCGGCGCCAGCTCGACCGTGCCGCCGAGCCGCTTGGCGGCGTCCCGGAGGCTGTCCCGGTCGGGCACGGCGGCCTCGTCGGCCAGCACCACGTCCAGGGCGAGTTTAGGGGCGTGTCGGGCCAAAACCTCCAAATGACGCTGCGGGGAGAAGCCCTCGGTTTCGCCGGGCTGGGGGGCGAGGTTCAGCGAGAGCACCCGGCGGGCCTTGGTCTCCTGCAGGGCGGTCAGCAGTTCGGGGACCAGCAGGTGCGGGATGACCGAGGAGAACCAGGAGCCGGGGCCGAGGACCACCCAGTCGGCGTCCAGGACCGCCTCGACGGCCTCGGGCACGGCCGGCGGGTCCTCCGGGACCACGTGCACGGAGTGCACCTCGCCGGGGGTGAGGGCGACGGTGGCCTGGCCGCGGACCGTGGTGACGGCGTCCGGCTCGCGCGGGTCGTGGCCGCGGACCAGCGCCTGGAGCTCCAAGGGGACGGCGGACATGGGCAGCACCCGGCCGTGCGCGCCGAGCAGCTTGCCGACCAGGTCGAGGGCCTTGACGTGGTCGCCGAGCTGCTCCCAGAGGGCGACGATCAGCAGATTGCCGACGGCGTGGCCGTGCAGGTCGCCCTCGCTGGCGAAGCGGTGCTGGACGACGCGCGACCAGGTGCGCCCCCAGTCGTCGTCACCGCAGAGCGCGGCGAGGGCCTTGCGCAGGTCGCCCGGGGGCAGCACGCCGAGCTCGTCGCGCAGCCGGCCGCTGGAGCCGCCGTCGTCGGCGACGGTGACCACGGCCGTCAGATCGCCGGTGATCCGGCGCAGCGCGGCGAGCGAGGCGGACAGCCCGCGGCCGCCGCCGAGGGCGACGACCTTGGGCTGGGTGCGGCGCTGGAGGCGCCGCTCGGCGCCGCGCGGCCCGCCGGGGACGACCCGGCGGGCGCGGCGCATCCGGAAACCGCGGCCGGTCACTCGCGCCCCATGTCCCGGTGGACGACGACGGTCTCGACACCCTCCGAGACGAGGCGGTGGGCGAGCTTCTCGGACATGGCGACCGAGCGGTGCTTGCCGCCCGTGCAGCCCACGGCGATCGTCACGTAGCGCTTGCCCTCGCGGCGGTAGCCAGCCGCGATGAGCTGGAGCAGCTCGGTGTAGCGGTCGAGGAACTCCTTGGCGCCGGGCTGGTTGAAGACGTAGCCCGAGACCTCCTCGTTGAGGCCGGTGAAGGGGCGCAGCTCGGGGACCCAGTGCGGGTTGGGCAGGAAGCGGCAGTCCACCACCAGGTCGGCGTCGACGGGCAGGCCGTACTTGTAGCCGAAGGACATGACGGTGGCGCGGAGCTCCGGCTCCTCCTCGCCGGCGAACTGGGCGTCCATCTTGGCGCGCAGCTCGTGGACGTTGAGGCTGGAGGTGTCGATGACGAGGTCGGCGTCGCCGCGCAGCTCGCGGAGCAGGTCGCGCTCGGCGGCGATGCCGTCGACGATGCGGCCGGAGCCCTGGAGGGGGTGCGGGCGGCGCACCGACTCGAAGCGGCGGACCAGGGCGTCGTCGGACGCCTCCAGGAAGATCACCCGGCGCTTGACCTTCTTGGCCGCGAGGTCCGCGAGGGACTCGCGGAGGTTGTCGAAGAACCGCCGGCCGCGGACGTCGACGACCACGGCGATCCGGGCCACGTTGCCCTGGGAGCGGGCGCCGAGGTCGACCATGGTGGGGATGAGGGCGGGCGGCAGGTTGTCCACGACGAACCAGCCGAGGTCCTCCAGGCACTTGGCGGCGGTGCTGCGGCCCGCCCCCGACATGCCCGAGATGATGACCAGCTCGGGGATGCCCGCCGCCTCGCCGGTCGTGTCCGCCGTCGTGCCCGTACTCACCTTTGCTCCGTCCCGATCGGTTTCGTTCATGCCGTGCTGCATGTGGTGTCCCCCGTTCTGCCGACGGGGCCGTGGTCACGGCCCCGTCCGTCCGGCTCTCCCTGTGCTCTTTCCCTGATCCTCGCAGGGTCCGGGGCCGGGACCGGGGGCACGCGCCCGTCGGCCGCACCCGTGCCCCGCGCGCTCGTCTCCATCATCCCTCGGCCTCGTCCAGGATCTCGCCCGTCGCCATGTTGACCGCGGGAGCGGAGGGGGCGCTTTCGGCCAGGGCGGCGGCGACCGACAGGGCGGTCTTCCGGCCGACGCCGGGCACCTCGCAGATCTGCTCGACGGTGGCCGCCCGCAGCTTCTTCACCGAGCCGAAGTGCTTCAGCAGCGCCTGCTTGCGGCTGTCGCCGAGGCCGGCGACGGCGTCCAGCGGGGACGCCTTCATCGATTTGGTCCGCTTGCCGCGCTGGTAGGCGATGGCGAAGCGGTGCGCCTCGTCGCGGACGCGCTGGAGCAGGTAGAGGCCCTCGCTGGTACGGGGCAGGACGACCGGATCCTCCTCGTCCGGCAGCCAGACCTCCTCCAGGCGCTTGGCGAGCCCGCAGACGGCGACGTCGGCGATGCCGAGCTCGTCCAGGGCGCGGCGGGCGGCCTGGACCTGGGGCCGGCCACCGTCGACCACGACCAGCTGCGGGGGGTAGGCGAAGCGCTTGGGGCGGCCGTTGTCGTCGCGGGGGCCGGCGGTGTCCTCTTCCGGGCCGTCCGCTTCTTCCACGGTCCACTCCCCCGTCTTCTGGCTCTCCCGCAGGTAGCGGCGGAAGCGGCGGGAGACGACCTCGTGCATGGACCGGACGTCGTCCTGCCCCTCGAAGCTCTTGATCTGGAAGCGGCGGTACTCGCTCTTGCGCGCGAGCCCGTCCTCGAAGACGACCATGGACGCCACGACGTCCTGCCCCTGGAGGTGGGAGATGTCGAAGCACTCGACGCGCAGCGGCGCCGAGTCCAGGCCGAGGGCCTCGGCGATCTCCTCCAGGGCGCGGGAGCGGGTGGTCAGGTCGGAGGCACGCTTGGTCTTGTGCAGGGCCAGTGCCTGCTGGGCGTTCCGCTGGACCGTCGCCATCAGGTCCTTCTTGTCGCCGCGCTGCGGGATGCGCAGGTCCACCCGGGATCCTCGGCGGGCCGTCAGCCACTCGGCGACCGGCTCGACGGGGTCGGGCAGGGCGGGGACGAGCACCTCCTTGGGCACCGCGTCGCCCTGCTCCTCGCCGTAGAGCTGCTGGAGGGCGTGCTCGACCAGGCCCGCCGTGTCGACGGCCTCGACCTTGTCGGTCACCCAGCCGCGCTGGCCGCGCACCCGGCCGCCGCGGACGTGGAAGATCTGCACGGCCGCCTCCAGCTCGTCCTCGGCCACCGCGATCAGGTCGGCGTCGGTGGCGTCGGCGAGGACGACGGCGTTCTTCTCCATGGCGCGCCGGAGCGCCCCTATGTCGTCCCGCAGCCGGGCGGCCTTCTCGTACTCCATCTCCTCGGCCGCCTCCCGCATGTGCCGCTCCAGGCGGCGGAGGTAGGCGCCGGTGCGGCCGGCCATGAAGTCGCAGAACTCCTCGGCCAGTTCGCGGTGCTCCTCGGGGGTGACGCGGCCGACGCAGGGGGCGGAGCACTTGCCGATGTAGCCCAGCAGGCAGGGGCGGCCGATCTGGGCGGAGCGCTTGAACACCCCGGCGGAACAGGTGCGGACGGGGAAGACGCGGAGCATCAGGTCGACGGTCTCGCGGATCGCCCAGGCGTGCGCGTAGGGCCCGAAGTAGCGGACGCCCTTCTTCTTCGCGCCGCGCATGACCTGGACGCGGGGGAACTCCTCGTTCAGCGTGACGGCCAGGTACGGATAGCTCTTGTCGTCCCGGTACTTCACGTTGAAGCGCGGGTCGTACTCCTTGATCCAGGAGTACTCCAGCTGCAGCGCCTCGACCTCGGTGGCGACGACGGTCCACTCGACGGAGGCGGCGGTGGTGACCATCGTGCGGGTACGCGGGTGCAGACCGGCGAGGTCCTGGAAGTACGAGGAGAGCCGCTGGCGCAGGCTCTTCGCCTTCCCGACGTAGATCACCCGGCCGTGCTCGTCACGGAACCGGTACACCCCGGGCGAGTCGGGGATCTGTCCCGGCTTGGGTCGGTAGCTGCTGGGGTCGGCCATGTCTCACACCCTACTTGCGGGCACTGACAAGCCGGTCGCGCGGCGGTACGTGCCCCGGCCCCGGCGCGTGGAGGGCGCCGGGGCCGGGACGGTGTGGGGGGTTACCGGCGTCGCGTCAGCGGCGCCGGAGCCTGCGGACGGCCACGGTGCCGAGGCCGAGGGCCAGGGCCGCGCCGCCGGCCGAGGCGGCCAGGGTGGTTCCGTCGAAACCGGAACCGGAAGCGGATCCGGAGGTGGAACCGGCGGGCTCGGCGGCGAGCGGCGCCGGGGCGTCGGCCGGCTGCGCCTGCGCCTCGGTCCCGTAGCCGCCGGCCAGGCCCTTCTTCGCGTAGGCCGAGCCGGGCAGCTTGTCGCCGTACGCCTTGTGGACGCGGTCGCGGTAGGCGTCCACGGTGGTGCCGCGGGCGCCGACGGCCCGGACGGCCTCGGGGTTCAGGGGCAGGATCCGGTCGGCACGCTGCACGTACCAGGCGTTGACCTGGGGCTCGCGGAAGACGGTGCCGCCGCTGAGCTTCTTCGCTCCCTCGGCCGCGTAGCGCGTCTCGTCGTCGCCGGTGGCGATGTTGACGACCTTCCAGTCGGTGCCGCCGCCCGCCGTCCACACCGACGCCTTCTGGCCGTCGGCCGAGACGGCCTTGCTCGCGAGGTACTCCAGCGTGGCGACGGGCGCGTTCCGCTTGCCCGCCACGAAGTCGGGCGAGAGCGCGTAGACGGGCACGGTCGCCCCCTCGATCCGCGGCTTCGCCTCCGTCTTGGCGATGGCGCCGTCCCGGGCGAAGAACCGGGACAGGGTGTCCAGCGTCGCGGAGGACGCCGCCGCGTCGCGGGCCGCCGCCAGCCCGGCGGCGGGCGGGGTGGGGGCCGCGGGCGGCGGTGCCGCGTGGGCGAGCGGGGTGAGGGCGAGGACGCCGGCGGCCAGGGCGCCGACGGCCGCGACGCGGGCGTAGGGCCGTCCGGAGCGGTGGGTTTCGCGCATGGTCATGACCTCACCCGCCGATCCGGTAGAGCGAATGCGTCCAGGCGAACTGGTTGTTGTTCACGTACCAGCTGTGCGATGCCCAGTTGTAGCGGTTGCTGCTCGGCCACGGGTCGCCCCAGTAGACCATGCTGTTGGCGTCGTCGTAGCCGTAGAGGACGTGCATGTGGCCGCCGCCGGACGTCCAGCCGATGCGGGTCTCGATGGGCCGCTTGGCGTTGATTTCGCTCTGCACGGTGGCGTAGCGCAGCCAGCCGTCGACGTACGAGCCGCTGTTGATGCCGGCCCAGCGCAGCGCGTTCTGCACGTTGCCCAGGTTGGCCTGGTTGTTGGGGCAGTTGGTGCCCTGCTGCCGGTTGAAGGCGGCGTTGCAGAACTGGTTCTGGCTGTACTTGCGGCCGAACCAGGTGGCGATGGTGTTGCCGGAGGCGGCCCAGCACCAGTTGTTCTTCTCCTGGGCCTGCATGGAGATGTTCAGCCGGTTCGCGCCGCGCAGGTCGTGGCCGGTGGGGGCGGCCGTGGCGGTGGCGGCGGGCAGCGCGATCAGCGCGGCGGCGGTGAGGGCGGCGACGGAGAGCCGTCTGCCGCGTAGGCGGGGGGTGGGGG
>NZ_JBPQTX010000350.1:0-7071 GCF_051386555.1 Streptomyces sp. URMC 126 | reverse complement strand
CGGGAGCCCCGGCGGGGCTGTGCGCTCCGGTGGGGCCGTGGGCTCCGGCGAGGGCCGCCACTCCGGCCGGGGCGGGAACGGTCGTGGACCGTTCGGGCCAGGGGGCATGCGGCAGCAGGAAGGGGCGCGTGGGATTCATCGGGCCCATGGCCGCACCCGAGAGCCTCGGTGTTTCGGCGAACGCTCCGGCGTAGGGACCGTCCGTCGCCCGGCCCGGCGTGGGGAGCAGCGGGGCGAGCGTCCGGTAGACCTCCTGCGCGTCGTCGGGACGGTCCTGCGGGTCCTTGGCGAGCAGCCGCAGCACCAACTCCTCCAGCGCCGCGGGCGTCTCGGGCCGGATCCGGCGGACGGGGACGGGCGGTTCGTAGAGGTGCCGGTGCAGCACTCCGAGTGCCGTCGACCCCGCGAACGGAACCTCTCCGCTGAGCAGTTCGTGCAGCAGCACGCCGAGTGCGTAGAGGTCGGTGTACGGGCCGACGGCGCCGCCCATAGCCTGTTCGGGCGCCATGTAGGCAGGGCTGCCGATGGGCGAACCGGTACGGGTGAGGCGGGTGGTGTCGGCATCCATGACGGAGGCCACACCGAGATCCAGGACGAGCACGGAACCGTCCGGGCGGATCATCACGTTCCGCGGCTTGAGGTCGCGGTGGATGATCGGCACGGCGTGCACCGCCGCGAGCACCGAACAGAGCTGCGCTGCCACCGAGACGGCCCACGGCCAAGGGTAAGGCTCGTGTTCGGCCAGGTGGTCGGCGAGGTCGGCGCCCTCGACGTACTGCATGACGAGGTAGAGATCGTCGCCGTCGCTGCCGGCGTCGTGCACCGTGACGAGGCCGGGGTGGTCCACCTGCGCGGTGACGCGGCACTCGCGGACGAAGCGGCGCCGGAGCTCGTCCCCGCCGTCGGTACCGGCCATCCGGTCGGGGCGCAGCAGCTTCACGGCCACGCGGCGGTCCAGCCGCCGGTCGTAGCCGGTCCACACCTGGCCCATACCGCCTTGGCCGATGACGGTGGCCAGCTCGTACCGGTCGGCGATGACGCGCCCGTTCACTCTTCCCGCTCCCCTTGGTGCCCCGGACCCCTACGGAGGAGGTCGCTCAGTTCGTCCAACTCCGCCCTGACCTCGTGAATCCGCTGCGGCCGACGCGCCCCCTCAGCGGCGGCCGGCGGCCGCTGATGCGGGGTGTGCGGGTGCGGCGCCTGTGGGTGTGTGGACGGCTGGTACGAGGACGACTGATGCGGGGACGGCTGATGCGGGACGTGCGGGCGGCCCTGGTCGTCCGGATACCGCGCGTGTGACGGGACGGCGCCCTGCGGGGCCTCCGGATGCGGATACCCATAGGCCGGCGCCTGCCCCGCGGCCGGCGGCCGACCGGCGAACGGCGGCGTGCCCTGACGTGGCGTCACATATGGCGGGCCACCGGAAGCATCCATCGTGGGTTCCTCCGAGAGCGCCGGACGCGCGTGCCGCGGCCGGTAGGGGCGCTCCGTGCCGGCGCCGGGCATCGAGGGGCCCGGGGGCATGGCACCTACTGACGGCTGTCCGGGCGCCACGGCACCACCCGGGGGAACCACCGAGGAGGGCTGCAAGGGATAACCCGCCGGCTGCTGACCAGCCGTCAGGTGCCCATACCCCGGCTGCCCCTGCCCCGTCGGCCCGAATCCGGGCTGCCCCGGGCCAGGCTGCCCGACGACGGGCCCGCTCCGGTCGTACCGGCCGTAGTACGGCGGCGGCTGATGACCGCCCGTCGGCCGCCCGCCAGGATGATCCGGGGCGTAGGGACCGGGGAAGGCGGCCTGCGGGAACGCGCCCGGGACGATTCCGGCCCGCGACTCTTCCCACCGGGCGGCAACGGACCGGTGGTGACGGATGTCAGACCAGAGGTAGTAGGCGGTGGTGAGCAGCCCGGTGCCGACCGCGCAGCTCACCCCCACGGTGTTCCAGACCGTCTTGGCATAGCGGTCCCCCAGCATGATGATCCACGCCACGGAGGCCACCAACACCACCCAGAACAGCGCCCAGTCCCGGGCCCTCCGGCGGACGATGGCCACCCGCAGCATGGGTATCCAGCTCAGCAGGAACGCCGTGCAGACGGTGATGGCGACGATGACCACGCGGATGGTGACGACCATCGCACCACCAGGACGGTGGGGCTGCCGCTGTGCCGGGCCGGGGCCATTCATCACTGCTCCTGGGGTACGGGATGTGACAGAGCCTATCCATCGACCCCCGAGCGGTCGCCAGGGTTGTCCGGATCAGACGGCGGAGGGCCGCCCGGCAGACCACGATCACACCGCCCCGATCCGTCAGGTCACCCCCTCGGCCCGGCCGCGCCGTCTCCTCAGTCCGGTCGCACCGTGCCATCCGTCAGTCCGTCGTACAGCCCTTGCACCAATTGCTCCCCCAACCGTTCGGTGAGCCGCAGCGCTTCTTCGAAAGCGGCCAGGGCGCGGAACCGGGCGCCGTAGCGGCGCTGTTCGGCGAGGGGCAGCCTCGGCACCTGAAGCCTGCGTACGTCGAGCCGGGTCGCCGTGGACGCGTAACTGCTCGCCTGGCGCTGGTTGGCGGTACCGCGCAGGAACCCTGCGAGGAACCAGGGGTCGAGGGCCGCCGGATCGGGCCGGAGGAGGAAGAGCCCCCGGCCGAGGGCCGCTCCGGCGGTGGCCGCGTCGACGACGCGGGCCACCGTGACGTCACCGAGCACCGGCACCACGACATCGTCCGTCTCGACCAGCACCGGGTCCTCGGCCGGGCCTTCCGGCAGTGCGCCGGAGGGGGCGGCGCCCGCCTTGACGTCGAAGTCCGTGAGCACGGGGGGCGCGTCCGGCCCGGAGGCGGCGCCGGGGCCGCCGGCCCGGAGGACCAGGGCGCCGGCTCGCGCGAGCTCCCCCACGGTGGTGGTCGGCCAACGGGCGCCCGAGCTCTCCTCCGGTACACCGGGGGCGAGTTCGGCGGCCCGGTCCAGGGCCACGGTGAGCCGGTCCTGGACGTCCGCGAGGTCGGCCACCCCGCCGGCCGACGCGAGGGGCGGGAGGTGGCGGGCCGGGGCCAGGTCCACGTCGTCGTCCAGCAGGTCGATCACCGGCAGCGAGCGGTGCTGCCCCGGTTTCTCTTCCACCGTGCCGGACCGGTCGAAGGCCTGCCATGCCTCCAGTACGGCGGTGCTGACGGCCTGCCAGGGGAGCTTGTCGCGGCCGGCGGGGGCGAGGTCGGCGGTATCGACGAGCAGTACCTGCGGAGCCGGCGGCTGCTGACCGCCCGGCCGGCGCAGCACCCACAGGTGCAGCGGGATGCCGTACGGCGGGGCGGCGCCGGCCGGCAGGGAGATCACGGCCCGCAGCGCGCCGCGGCGGAGCAGGTCGGCGCGGATGCGGCGGCCGGACCGGCGGGAGGCCACAGCCGGCGGCATCAGCAGGACGGCGGTGCCGCCTTCGCGCAGACGGGCCAGAGCGTGCTGCACCCAGGCGAGCTCCGACTCGGTGCGGGCCGGGAACCCGTACTCCCAGCGCGGGTCGTAGGCCAGCTCGTCGTGGCCCCAGTTGCGTTCGTTGAACGGCGGGTGGCACAGCACGACGTCGACGGCCAGGTCGGTGAAGGCGTCCGCGCGCAGGCTGTCGCCCGGGCGTACCCGCACCTGGGCATCGGAGTGCAGGGCCAGGCGCAGGGCGGTGAGCGCTGCGAGGTCGGGATCGGCCTCCTGGCCCAGGACGGAGAGCCGCTCGGCCGGGGCCGCCGAGCCGGCCGCGCTGAGCAGCCCGCCGGTGCCGCAGGCGGGGTCGAGGACCGTGCGATCCCGTCGGTCGCCCTTGGGCCCGTGACCCAAGGAGGCCATGAGCTCGGCGACGCCGGGCGGCGTGAGGGAGTACTGCCGGGGGTTGGCGTCGAGGTGGCGGCCGAGCAGGAACTCGTACGCCGGGCCGGCGCCCCGCACCGTGGCGAGGTCGGCGGTGCCGCGCAGCAGACCGGAGGAGACGGCGAGCTCGGCCGGGCCGGGGATGGTGACGGCGTGGTGCTCGCCGAGCCGGGCGGCCAGAGCCGACTCGAGGGCGGTGGGAAGCGCATCCGCGAGCTCGGCATCGGGCAGCCCCGCCAGCTCCAGCCAGTCCATGGGCCGGTCCTTGACCAGGAGCAGGACGGAGCCGGCGTAGCGGAGGGCGGTGACGGCGCCGGCCGGATGCCCGACGAGCTGCTGCCAGACCCGCTCCCGCAGCGGCACCTCCTCGATCTTGCCCTGGCGCATCAGCCACCGCTCGACATCGGTGAGGTAGAAGGTCGGGCTGGTCTCCGTACCCCCTATGGGCTGGGGAAAGTCCGCATGGCGACGGCGCCAGTTACTGACCGCCGCACGTCCTACTCCGGCCAGCCGGGCGATCCCGGCCGCGGTCACCTCCACCGCGCTCTCCGACACCTGACTCCCCTCCTCCTCGCTGCCTGCCGCACGTCGATGTGGTGCCGAGCATACCCCTGCCTTGTGGACCAATCCCTTCACAGCCGTGAAGTCACTCGATCCTGTGAACGTCGTTGACTCGGTTAACAGCATCTGCTGTGATTGCCACATCGGTTCACGGAACTCGCGCCGAAAGGTGTTCGCCATGTATCAGCACGCCCAGCAGAAGCAGCGGAACTGGTTCGCCCGGCACAAGGTGCTCACCGCGGCCGGCGCCCTCGTCGTCATCGTGGGCGCGGGCGCCGCGTTCTCAGGCGGTGGCGACGGCGACGACGCCTCCGGCAAGGTCGTGACGGCGGGGGAAGGAAGCGCCGCGGGCAAGGGCTCGGGCTCCGGGAAGGAGAGAAAGAAGGCCGACATCCCCGGCAGCGGGACGTTCCAGGTCGGCGCCGACGTCAAGGCCGGCACCTACCGGAGCGTCGGCAACAAGTCGTCCGGCAACTGCTACTGGGAGCGCGCCAAGGACTCCAAGGGAGACCCCGACTCGATCATCGCCAACGACAACGTCACCGGCTCCAGCTACGTGACGATCAAGGCGAGCGACAAGGTCTTCAAATCCCAGGGCTGCAAGGGCTGGGAGCGCGTACCCGCCAAGGCGAGCGGCGCACCGAAGGCGACATCGGTGTCCGGCGACGGTATGTACCGGGTGGGGGTCGACATATCCCCGGGCACCTACCGGTCCGCCGGGAACAAGGCGGACGGCAACTGCTACTGGGAGCGCGCCAAGGACGCGCTGCACGGCGTGGACTCGATCGCGGCCAACGAGAACGTCACCGGCAACGGCATCGTGACGATCACCGCGCAGGACGCCTACTTCAAGACCAGCGGCTGCGCCGACTGGAAGAAGACCGGCTGACCCGGCACCGGGCGACGACCCGGCCCGCCACGGCCTCCGGCGGTTCCGCGTATCTTCGACAGTCGCCCCCCAACGGAAAGCCAGCAGGAGGAGAGGACCCATGGACTCGGCCGCAGCCGCCGTCTCGGCGCCGGGCCCCGAAACGGCCGCCGCCCCGGCCGGGGACCGGGCGTGGACCAGCAGCCTGCGGGCACCGCGGCTCGACCCCTACTGGATGGCCGGGGTGCTGTTCCTCCTCTACGCCACCCTCTCGGTGACCCGGCACCGCCGGATGCTGACCCTCTCCTGGGACCTCGGCATATTCGAGCAGGCCATCCGGACCTACGCCCATCTCCAGGCGCCCGTCGCCGACCTGAAGGGCCCCGGCGCCAACATCCTCGGCGACCACTTCAGTCCGATCACCGCCCTGGTCGCCCCCTTCTACCGGCTCTTCCCCGGCCCCGTCACCCTGCTCCTCGTCCAGGCCGCGCTCTTCGCGGTGTCCGCCGTCCCCGTCGTCCGGCTCGCCGCCGGAAAGCTGGGCCGGGCCCGCGGGCTGGCGATAGGCATCGCCTACGGCTTCTCCTGGGGCATACAGCGCGCGGTCGACTTCGACTTCCACGAGATCGCCTTCGCCATGCCGCTCCTGGCGTTCTCCCTTGAGGCCGCGGTCGGCCGGCGGTGGCGCACGGCCCTGTGGTGGGCCCTGCCCCTGGTCCTGGTGAAGGAGGACCTGGGGGTCACGGTCGCCGCGATCGGCGCGGCGATCCTCCTGCTGGAACGCCGGGACCGGCGCCACGGCCCGGACGGAGCCCGGCGCGACACCACGGCGACGACGGTCGGCGGCATCCTCGTCGTCTTCGGCCTCGCCGCCAGCGCCCTGGCCCTCGGCGTCGCGATCCCGTCCTTCAACAACACCGGCACCTATGGCTACTGGAACAAGATCGACAGTGGTTCCGCCGCCACCATCCCGCCGCTGACGGCAGTCCGTACCCTGCTGTGGATACTGCTGCCGACCACCGGCCTGCTGGCCCTCCGGTCACCGGTCGCGGTCGTCGCCCTGCCGACGCTCGCCTGGCGGTTCGTCTCCCACGACGACCACTACTGGGGAACGGACTGGCACTACAACGCCGTCCTGATGCCCGTCGTCCTCATCGCGCTGACCGACGCCCTCGCCACCGCGCACCGCAGCCCGCGGGCCTGGCTGCGCCGGTACGCCCGCCAGCTCCCCGCCGCCGTGGCCGGCGCCGCCCTGGCGTTCAGCGTCTCCCTCCCCCTCTACAGCCTGACCGAGCCCGCCACCTACGAGATACCCGCGAGCGTCAAGGCCACCGAGCGGTTGCTGGCACGCATACCGGACGACGCCACGGTCGAGGCGTCGGACGTAGCCGCCATAAGCCGGCTGACCAGTCGTTGCCGCGTCTTCTGGTGGGGGGACACCCGAGGGATAACGCCCGCCTACATAGCCGAGCGCGCCGACGGTGGCAGGCCCGTCAAGGACCTCGTGGCCGAGGCGGACCGGATGCATCCGGGGGCCCGGTACGACCTGGTGGGCATGGAGGGCTCGACCGTGGTGCTCAAGCGCGTCGCCTGAGCCCCCGGCCACCGGAACCCCCGCTGCCTGGCACCCCACCGCCCTGACGCTCGCGGCCTCTGACACTCGCGGCCTCTGACCCTTGCCGCCTCTGACGCCCACTGTCTCCGGCACTCGCTGCCCCTGACACTTGCCGCCCCTGGCACTCACCGCCTCACACGCCCCGCCCGGTGGGTTACCAGGCGGGGCGTGTG
>NZ_JBPQTX010000349.1:0-7146 GCF_051386555.1 Streptomyces sp. URMC 126 | reverse complement strand
GCCCCCGCCTCCGTCCCCGCCCGTCGGTATCCGGCGGCACGTCGGATGGACGGCCGCCGCCGTCGTGGCGCTGCTGGCGGCCGTGGTGCTCAGCCTGGCCGTGGGCAGCCGGACGATCCCGCCGGACCGCGTCCTCGACGCCCTGCTGCACGGCGGCGACGACGCCACGGCCGGTGTCGTCCGCTCGCTGCGGCTGCCGCGGACGCTGATCGGTCTGATGACGGGGGCCGCCCTCGCCATGGCGGGCGTGGTGATGCAGGGCGTCACCCGCAACCCGATCGCCGACCCGGGCATCCTCGGCGTCAGCCAGGGCGCCTCGCTGGGCGTCGTCCTCGCCATCGCCGCCGCCGGGGTGCACACCCTGGCGGGACAGGTGTGGTTCGCGTTCGCGGGGGCGGCGGTGGCGTCCGTCGCGGTGTACGCGATCGCGTCGCGCGGTCGCGGGGGCGCGTCCCCCGTCAAGCTGGCGCTCGCCGGGGCGGCGGTCAACGCGCTGTTGGTCTCGGTGATCTCCGGGGTGCTGACCACCCGGGCGTCCGCGCTGGAGGAGTTCCGGTTCTGGCAGATCGGCTCGCTGGCGGGCCGGGACCACGCGATCGTGGGCCAGATGTGGCCGTTCCTGCTGGCCGGCACCCTGCTGGTGCTGTCCGTGGCACGCGGTCTCGACGCGCTCGCGCTCGGCGAGGACGTGGCGCGCGGCCTCGGCCGCAACGTCGCGGCCGTCCGGATCGCGGCCGGCACCGGAGCCACCGTGCTCACCGGCGTGGGGGTGGCCGCCGCGGGACCGATCGCGTTCGTCGGCCTGGCGGTGCCGCACATCGCCCGGGCGCTCGTGGGCGGCGACCACCGCAGGCTGCTGCCGATGGCGGCGCTGCTGGGACCGGTCGTCCTGCTCCTTTCCGACGTCGTCGGCCGGGTGATCTACGCGGACAGCGAGGTTCCGGCGGGTGTGATGACGGCCCTCATCGGCCTCCCGTTCCTCGTCGCGCTCGCCCGGCGCCGGAAGGTGGCCGCATGAGGACCCAGCAGCGGGAGCGGCAACGGACCGAGCGGCGGACCCACGACGCCGTTCCCCTCCGCCCCACCGGCTACACCGTCCTCCGCGCCCGCGCCGGCGGCGGCTCCTTCCTCCTCCACCGCCGCGCCGCGGCCGTCGCCCTGTGCCTGGCGGCGGCGCTGGCCGCGGCCTGCCTGGCGTACCTGTGCGTGGGCGACACCTTCGTCGCGCCGGGCGCGGTCGTCGACGTCCTCCTCGGCCGGCCGTCCCCCGACGAACTGGTCGTCGGCACCTTCCGGCTGCCGCGGATGACCGTGGGTCTGCTGGTGGGAGCCGCGTTCGGGATCTCGGGGGCGCTCATCCAGACCGTGGCCCGCAACCCGCTCGCCAGCCCCGACATCATCGGCGTGTCCCAGGGGGCGGGGGCGCTGACGGTCGGCGCGATGACGTTCGGCGTCACCTCGTACGCGGCGCTGCCCTACGTCTCCACGGCGGGCGGCCTGCTCGCCGCCGCCCTCGTCTACGTCTTCGCGTGGCGCGGCGGGCTGCACGCGGGCCGCTTCGTGCTCATCGGCATCGGCTTCGCCATCGCGCTCCGGGCGATCACGCAACTGTTCCTGACCAAGGGCGACTATCTGGTCGCCCAGCAGGCCAAGGTCTGGATGACCGGTTCGCTCAACGGCGCCGGCTGGGACGCGGCGGCGCCGGTGGCGTGGACGCTGCTGGTGCTCGCCGTGCCGCTGTGCTGGGCCGCGCGGGCCCAGCGCACGGTCGCCCTGGACGACGCCACGGCCACCGCCCTGGGCGTCCGCCTGAACCGGGTACGGGCGGGGCTCGTCCTGCTCGGCGTCGTCCTCGCCTCGGTGGCGACGGGCGCGGCGGGACCGGTGGACTTCGTGGCGCTCCTCGCCCCGCAGATCGCCCGCCGGACGACGCGGACCGCGCAGATCCCGCTCGTCTGCTCGGCGCTCACGGGCGCGCTGATCGTCGTCCTCGCGGACCTCCTGGCCCGCAAGCTCTTCGAACCCACCCAGCTCCCGGTGGGCGTCCTCACGGCCGCCGTCGGCGCGCCGTACCTCATCCGGCTGATCATCCGCGGCCGCACGGGAGGGAAGTCGGCATGACCCAGGAAACGGTCCACGGACGGGACGAGCCCGGCACGGCTCCCGGACCGGCCGGTCCCGCCGCCCCCGCCGGGCGGCTGCGCGCCCGGTCCCTGACGCTCGCGTACGA
Source organism: Streptomyces sp. URMC 126 (assembly GCF_051386555.1). Lineage (NCBI taxonomy): Bacteria > Bacillati > Actinomycetota > Actinomycetes > Kitasatosporales > Streptomycetaceae > Streptomyces > Streptomyces sp. URMC 126. Next base: position 4,916 of record NZ_JBPQTX010000349.1, on the reverse strand, counting down.
GAACCGGACGGTCGTGGACGGCCTCGATCTCGACGTGCCGGACGGCGAGGTGACCGTGGTCATCGGCCCGAACGCGTGCGGCAAGTCGACGCTGCTGCGCGCCCTGGGCCGGCTGCTGAAGCCGGTGTCCGGCGCCGTCCTCCTCGACGGCGAGGAACTGAGCCGGATCCCCACCCGCCGGCTGGCCACCCGCCTGGGCCTGCTGCCGCAGACGCCGGTGGCACCGGAGGCGATCACGGTCGCCGACCTCGTCGCGCGCGGGCGGCAGCCGCACCAGCGCTGGTGGCAGCAGTGGTCGGAGGCGGACGAGCGGGCGGTCGCCGAGGCGATGGAACGCACGGACGTCGCGGCGCTGGCGGACCGCCCGGTCGACGAACTCTCCGGCGGCCAGCGCCAGCGCGTCTGGATCGCCATGGCCCTGGCCCAGGAGACCGACCTGCTCCTCCTCGACGAGCCGACGACCTACCTCGACATCGCCCACCAGGTCGAGGTCCTCGACCTCGTCCGCCGCCTCAACACCGACCGCGGCCGCACCGTCGTGGCCGTCCTCCACGACCTCAACCAGGCCGCCCGCTACGCCGACCACCTGGTCGCCATGAAGGACGGCCGCGTCGTCGCCCAGGGACGCCCGGGGGACGTGGTGACGGCAGACCTCGTCCGCGACGTCTTCGGCCTGGAGTCGGTGGTCATCCCGGACCCGGTCACAGGCGGCCCACTGGTCGTGCCGGGACCACCGGCAGCGGACGGACGGACCGCCTGACGCGGCCCGGCCGCCCGGCACCGCCGCCCGGGCGACCCCGGGCGCTGCCCTGCGCTGCGCTGCTCCGCCCGTTCAACGGCGCGGCGGCCGTGGCGCCGCGGGGACGGTCCGGGCCGCGCCGACCCCCTCCGCCAGGACGGAAAGGCGGACCGGCACGAGCTGGCACCCCCGGCGGGGCATCGGCGCGGACCTTCCATGACCCGCGAAGACCCGGACAGGGCCTTCCACAACCCGCGACGATGCGGACGGCACCACCGACCGCACGCGATGACGGCACCGCCCCGTCAGCGGACCGAACGCCGCGACCGCCGGGCGGTCAACGCCCGTCGCGCCCCGCGCCGTTCCCGGCTCTCAGCCGGATCGCCCGACGGCGAGCAGATGCGACCCGGCGGCCAGGAGCTCGCCGTACTGCTCCGCCATACGAGCGGCCGCCAACGCCGCACGGAACATCGGGGAGTCCACGATCCGCTCACCCGTGTGCTGCTCGACCGCCTTCAACAACCCCCAGGCCGGACCCTCGACACCGAAGACGCGCACGTCGCGGAACCCCGCGCGCTCCAGCTCCTCCGCGAGCTCGCCGGCGGTGTGGAAGTACGCGGCCGTGAAGCCCTTGCGCCCGGGTTCGTGCCGTCCGGTGGCCAGGATGTCCGTGACCGCGTCACGTACCCGCTCGCGGTCGAGCCAGGTGGTCGCCGTGTGCTCGAACAGCGAGGCGTAGCGGCTGATCGCGGCGGCCGCGAGCACCCCGCCCGGCTTGAGTACCCGCCCGGCCTCCGTCAGGGCCCGCAGCCGGTCGTCCCGTTCGAGCAGGTGGTAGAGGGGCCCGAGGAGCAGCACGGCGTCCTGGGAACGACCGGCCGCCGCGAGCTGCCGCGCGTCCCCGAGTTCGGCCCGGCAGCCGTCCCGCAGCGCGGCCTCGACGTGCCGGGGAACGGGGTCGACGAGACGCACGTCGTACCCGTCGGCGGACAGCCACCGCGCGTGCACACCGGGACCGCCGCCCACGTCGAGAACGCTCGCGGGCGCCGGCGGGAGGTGACGGCGCAGCAGCTCCCGCGTACGCACCAGTTCGAGCATGCCGTCGGCGGAGGACGTCAACCGCGCCGCCTCGTCGTACCCCTCGGTGTAGAACGCGATGATCTCGGGGTCGACCGCGGGCGTCTGCGACATGGGCAGCATGCCGGCCCGGGCTCGGCAGCCTGTCCAGGGTGCCGGGGGGCGCGCCGTTTCCCGTGTCGAGGGGCGGCCGGGGGCCGAACCATCCGGTGTGGCACGTCGCGCTTCGGTTCGCGTGGGAGCGCGCGGAGTGGCGGGTCGACCGTTCGGCCCGCCTCGCCGTGCGGTGCGAAGTCCCGGGCGCGCGGGCCGCGTTCGTCAGCCCGGGAAGGCTCCCGCGTCCGTGACCTCGCCGTTGAGGTCGCACCAGGCGGTCGACGTACGGCCGGAGCGGACGCGGTCGCCGAAGCGGATGTAGTCGATGCCGTCGGCACGGTGGCAGACGACGTAGGCGGTGAACGGACTGCCGTAGCAGGTGATCGACGCGCCGTGGCCGTTGTCGTCGCGCCGGTACCGCCAGGCGTCGCACGTGAAGTCGGCGGAAGTGGCGGTCGTGGTGACCGGGTCGGATGCCGGGGTGGATACCGGGGTGGATGCCGGGGTGGATGCCGGGGCGGATGCCTGGGCGGGGGCCGCCAGGCCCACCGCCGCTCCGCCCGCGAGGGCCAGGGACGCGGTGACGGCCGCGACACGGGGACGGATACGCATGGGTCCTCCCTTGACCGAGGTGTCGTGCGGGTCGTTGCGCGGGCACCGACGCTACTCAGCGGCGCGTCGAGCGGACAGCGGCGCACGGGAGTTGGCCGGGAACGGACCGGGTCCCGCCGGACAACCGCCGGACCCGCGCCTCCGGCCGCCGGGCGCGCCACATCGCCGTACGGGTGGGCGGACGGGTTCGGGGGCCACCCGGCGGCCACTTGACCGGCCGCGCGCTCAAGCGGAGCGAGCGGCACCGTCCACCCTCACTTCAGGGGAACGCGCCGACGCATCCCGGCCGTTCATCCGTCATGGAGCATCCCGCGCACCCCATGCACCCCGTCCGTCCCGCCACTTCGCGGGACGTGCCCTCGTCCGTCCGAACTCTCACCCGTGCGTTCGCCCACTACCCCTTCACCCGGCATGTCGTCGCGGCCGACGGACACGAGGAGCGGCTCCGCCGCTTGCAGGAACTGTTCCTGACGCGGGTGGGTCTGGCGTACGGGCGGGTGTGGGTGGCGGAGGACGCCCGGGGTGCGGAAGGTGTCCAGGGTGCGGGCTCGCGGGACGGCGGGGGCGGGGACGCCGTCGCGGTCGCGGTGTGGACCACGCCCGAGCGGGATCCCGGGCCCGCGTTCGCCGAGGCGGCGCCGCTGATCGCCGAGTCGGCCGGGGACCGCGCCCCCGTCTTCGAAGCCGCCGAACGGGCACTGGAGCCTCACCGGCCCCGGGAGCCCGCCTGGTTCCTCGCCACGGTCGGCGTCGACCCCGTCCACCAGGGCAAGGGCCTCGGCGCGGCGGTCTTGGCCCCCGGCCTGGCCGCCGCCGACGGCGCCGGGCACCCGGCGTACCTGGAGACCTCCACCGAGCGGAATCTGCGCTTCTACGAGCGGCTCGGGTTCGCGGTCACGGCCGAGGTGCGGCTGCCGGACGACGGACCCCGCACCTGGTGCCTGCGGAGGGAGCCCGGCAGGCCCTGAAGGCCGGGCGGTGTCCGCCGTCACCCTCGGCCGCCCACGCCCCGCGGGCCCCTGCGGCAACCGCCATCCCGGCTCCCCCCTGGCGTACCCCGGCCGTCACCCCGGCCGTCGCGCCCGCCACAGGACGAACAGCGCCGAACCGACGGCCGCCGCCCGGACCACGACCGGAACGGTGCCGGCCAGAGCGGCCCCCAGCTCCCCCTCGGCTATCGGCGCGCCCCAGCGGTGTTCGAGACGGCCCCAGAGCCACACCACGGCGGCGCCCGCCGTCAGGCCGGGGACGCCCATCACGGCCCACTTGGACTCGGTCTGTGTGAGCCTGCGCGTGATGTACGCGAGCGCCCAGCCGGCCGCCATGACGACCCACTGGCCCAGCACCGCCCCGACGACCAGCAGGATCGCCACCAGGGCGAGCACCGGGCTCACGGGGATGGCCCCGGACGCACCCCCTGCCACTCCCACACCGGCTCCCGTACCGTCTCCGGCTCCCGCCGCACCGGCCGCACCGGCGCCGTCCACGCCCGCGCCCGGGCCGCCCGCCCGGCCGCCGCCGACCAGGCGCCGCAAGGGGAACCGGCGTCGGAGACCGCCCGCACGCGTTCCGGACGGCGCTTGCTCGCCGACGGCGGCGGACGGGCGCGCCGCGTCACCGGGCCGCTCGCCCGGCACCGCCTCCACCGCCGCCTGCGCCTGCTCCTGCTGCCGCGCGAGCTCCTCCGGGCCGGGCGGGGGCTTGAGCATGTCCGGGATCTCTATCCCGCCCGTGAACCCGTGCGTCGTCGTCCCGCCGCCCGCGTCGAAGGGCGTGCGCTCCACCCGCCACCACTCGTCCGCGGCTCCCACGGGAGTGGACGGCCCCCGGAGTTCCTCCTCCGTGGCCAGGTGCGGCGGCGCGCCCGTGTCGGGGAAGCGCACCGCGCCCGTCCCGGTACCCACGCCGGGCCGCCCGCCCGCGCCCGCGCCGTCCGCGCCCGGCTCGCGGCGCTGCGCGGGGACGCGTCCCGCGGCCCCCGCCGTCCCGGAGGCGTCCGCGCCGTCCGAGCCGCCGCTCGCGCCGGACACCGCCTCGTCCGGCGTGCCCAGCCCGTCGAGGATGCGGCGCACGGCGGCCGGTGTGTCGGCGCCCTCGACCGCCCGGCGCCGTTCGATCTCCGTGCGCAACCGGGTGACCAGGCGCATCCGGTCGCCGGACGTGAGCGACCGCCGCTGGGCTATGTCGCCCACCTTGCTGAGGTAGTCGTAGACGAGCTGATCGCTCTCGATCCCCACCACGTCCCCCAAGCTCCCCGGTGACCTCCGACGCCTCGCCGCCGCCTCCCGGATCCGACGGTACCCGCTCCTCCCCCGGCTGTCCGCGAGAACGACCCGGGGCGCCCGGGAGGACGAACGGGACGTTCGACGTGTGAGGGGGTGGGGGTGGGTGA
>NZ_JBPQTX010000348.1:0-7173 GCF_051386555.1 Streptomyces sp. URMC 126 | reverse complement strand
GCCCAGACGAGAGCAGCAGCACCCCCCTACCCCGGATACACAGGAGCCGCGCCGTCCTTCGCCACCGGCTTCCAGTTGGTGTCCGGCAGCAGCCGCACGATGTCCCCGTCCCGCTCCGCGAGCAGCGCCGCCGCCCGGCCCTGCCCCTCCGGGGCCGCCACCCCGCCGACGCCGGTGATGCCCGGCAGCGCCGAGGCGCCGGACAGCGAACCGTCCGTCTCGATGAACTCCACCTGCTGCAAGCCGCCCTGCTCGTTCCCGGCGACCAGCAGCCGGCTCCCGCCGGCCCAGGACACGGCGTCGACGTGCACGAAGTTCGGCGCCACCGACCGCAGTTCACGCACCGACAGCCCCGGCCGCCCGGCGTCATCCTGCCGCCGCACCTGTCCCAGCCACAGCCCGGAACGATCCCCCTTGGTCACCACCAAGGCGATCCGCACCCCGTCCGCCGCTATCCGGACGCCGGTGATCCGGCCGCCGTCCAGGCCCGCCACCGGCACCTCCTCCGGCGCGCCCTTCCCCCCGCGCAGCCGCAGCAACCGCGGGTGCTCGGGGTCCTGGTCGGCCACCCACAGGTCGTCGAGACCGTCCCAGCTGGGCGTGGTGAGGCCCGCCTTGGCGCCGCCGTGCGACGTCAGCCGCGCCTCGCCCGGCTGCGTCCCGTACTCCAGGCCCGCGACGAACAGCGACTGACCGTTGGCGCTCACCACGGCGGCCAGCCGCTCGTCCCGGTCCACCGCCACCGACCCCAGCCGCGGCCCGTCCGCACCGAACGGCCCGGCCACCCGGCGCGCCTCGTCGTCGGTGTCCGCCAGTCCGACCACCCGCCGCCGAGCGTCGAGGAAGTACTGCCGCGGCTCCGGCCGCCCGGCCGTCCGGTCGGGGCCGAAGTCCCGGGCCCGCTCCCGCTTCAGCGAGCACAGCGTCTCGTCACCGCTCTGCAGCGTGACGCTCTCCACGCGCGCCGACTCCTGCGCCGTGTAGAAGAGCTGCGCCGCCATCCGCCGGCACTGCGCTTCCCCGACCCCGGCCGCCTTGCCGTCGAGCCGCACCTTGAGATTGTTGGAGTCGTCCATCGACAGCCGCTCGTCCGTCAGCCGCGTCCCCGGCGGGAACGCCGTCGCCGCCACCGGATCCAGCCACGTCGTCGGCCCGTCGAGCAGGGCCTTCACCGCGGACGTCACCGTGTCTATGCGCTTCCGCAGGTAGACGGGATCGGCGACGAGCACGTCCCGCCCCTTGCCGCCCTCACCCGGACCCAGCTCGGCGAAGTAGTACTTGTTGACCGACCGGTAGATGCGCTGGAAGTCCGGAACCCCGACCACCAGACCGGGCGGCAGCGCGTCGATGCGCCACTCCCCGTCCTCGTACGTCAGGTGCACCGACTGCTCGTACGCCCGCGCGGCGGGCTTGTACGCGTGCTTGTCGTCCACCCGCGCCACCTGCTTGCCGGTCAGCGAGACCCGCCGCGACGGTCCCGTACCGGCCTCCCGGTCCCGGCTCTCCTGGACGAGCCGGACCTGCGGCATCTCCGCGAGCACCGTCGTCGACGCCGCCGGGTCCCACTCCCGCTTGATGGACTTCGCCAGATACATCCGCGCCGTCGCGTAATCCGGATCGTCGCTGGTCGTCGCCTCCAGGAAACCCTTCACCAGCTCCGCCGGCTGCTCGCCCTTGCGCGGTGGCACTCCGTACACCCGCACCTGCGAGTCCGCGTCCGCGCGCTGCGAGGAGTCCACGGCGTGCACCTCGCCGCTGTCCGGCATCGACGCGCAGCCGGCCAGCAGCAGCCCGGCCACGGCCGCCACCGCCGGCAGCCCCGCGCGCCACCGCTCGTTCCGCCCGCTCACGGCCGCCTCCGTTCCTGAACGCCGCCCATCGAACCGTCCGCCGTCGACCCGCCCGGCCGGGCCACGACCCGGGCCCCGCTGCCCGGCAGCGCCGTCGGGTCCACGGTCGGCGTCTGCCGCGTCTGCGACGGCACGGGCGCCCCGCGCCCGGCCGCGGCCAGGGGCACCCCGGCCTCGTTGAGCCCGCGGTTGCGCCGCGAGTCCGCCGGCTCCAGCGGAATCGGCGAACCGCGCAGCGGCTCACCCGCCGTACAGGGCAGCGTCAGCCGGAACTGCGAGCCGCCGCCCGGCTCTCCCCACGCCTGCAGCCAGCCGCCGTGCAACCGCGCGTCCTCGACCGCGATGGACAGCCCCAGGCCCGTCCCCCCGGTCGTCCGGGCCCGCGCCGGATCGGCCCGCCAGAAACGGTTGAACACTCGCGTGGCCTCGCCCGGCTTGAGCCCCACGCCGTAGTCCCGGACGGCGACGGCGACCGCCCCGCCGGCCATCGCCAGCCGCACCACCACGTCCCGTCCCTCGCCGTGCTCCACGGCGTTGACGACGAGGTTCCGCAGGACGCGCTCGACGCGCCGGGCGTCGGCCTCGGCGACGACGGGCCGTTCGCCGCCCTCGACCAGCAACCGGGTGCCCTTCCGCTCGGCGAGCGGCAGCGCGCCCTCGATGACGCGGTGGACGACGTCCCGGAGGTCGATCGGCTCGGCCTCCAGAGCGGCCGCCCCCGCGTCGAACCGGCTGATCTCCAGCAGGTCCGCGAGCAGCGACTCGAACCGGTCCAGCTGCCCGAACAGCAGCTCCGCCGAGCGCGCCGTCACCGGATCGAAGGTGTCCCGGGCCTCGTGGATCACCTCGGCCGCCATCCGCACGGTCGTCAGCGGCGTCCGCAGCTCGTGGGAGACGTCGGAGACGAACCGCCGCTGCATCCGCGACAACTCCTCCAGCTGCTGGATCTTCACCTGGAGGTTCTGCGCCATCTTGTTGAACGACTCGCCCAGCCGCGCGATGTCGTCCTCGCCCGTGACCTTCATCCGCTCCTGGAGCACCCCGGCCGCGAGCCGCTCCGAGATGCTGGCCGCCATCCGCACGGGGGTGACGATCTGCCGCACCACCAGCCACGCGATGGCCCCCAGCAGCACCACCAGGAACACCCCGGCCGTCGCCAGCGTCCCCTTCACCAGGCTCAGCGACTTCTCCTCCTGCGTGAACGGGAAGAGGTAGTACAGCTGATACGGCCTACCGCTGATGTCGTAGAGACGCTTGCCGACGACGAGCGCGGGCTCCCCCTCGTCCGACCCGCTGCGCCGGATCGACGTGGGCTCCTCGAAGGCCCCCTGCTTCTCCAGCCGCTTGCGCAACTCCTGCGGCACGCTCCGCTCGGGATCGATGTCCCCGGAAGCCCGCGGCCCCCGCGTTCCCACATGCGCCCCGTCGGAACCGCCGTCGCTCAGCGCCACGACGTAGTAGACGCCCTGCCCGCCACTGGCGAGCTGCTGGACGAGCCCGGTGAGCCAGGCACCCGGGTCCGGCGTCCTGCCGCCCGCCGGCGACGCGTCCTGGTTACGCCCGTCGGCACCCGTCGCCCCGGCGTCGGCGGAGTCCCTGGCCGCCTTGAACCCGCCCTCGGCCTGGCTCTGCGCCGCGTTCCGCTTGGCCTCCAGCAGGCCGTTGCGCACCTGCCCGATCACCACGATGCCCAGCAGCAGCACCACGCCCAGGGACATCAACAAGGTGGTGGCCACCACCCGCAGCTGGATATTCCGCAGCCACAACCGCATCACCGGCAGCAGCGGCCGGCGCACCCAGCGCGCGTAGAGGCGCAGCACCGGATGGACGGGCGCGGTCGCCGCCCCGTCGGGGAGCAGCCGGCCGGCGCGCCACAGCCGCCGGAAGAGAGAGACCCCGCCCGCCACCTCGGCGGGCCGCCCCGCGCCCCGCTCCGGAGCGGCACCGCCGTCCGTCATGTCAGCTCGGCCCGGCCTTGTAGCCGACGCCACGCACCGTCACCACGATCTCCGGGCGCTCGGGGTCCTTCTCGACCTTCGAGCGCAACCGCTGCACGTGCACGTTGACCAGCCGGGTGTCGGCCGCGTGCCGGTACCCCCACACCTGCTCCAGCAGCACCTCACGGGTGAACACCTGCCACGGCTTCCGCGCCAGCGCCACCAGCAGGTCGAACTCCAGCGGCGTCAGGGCGATCGCCTGACCGTCCCGCTTCACGGAGTGACCCGCCACGTCGATGACGAGGTCGCCGATGGTCAGCTGCTCGGGCGCCGGCTCCTCCGATCTCCGCAGCCGGGCCCTGATCCGGGCCACCAGTTCCTTCGGCTTGAACGGCTTGACGATGTAGTCGTCCGCCCCGGACTCCAGACCGACCACCACGTCGACGGTGTCGCTCTTCGCCGTCAGCATCACGATCGGCACACCGGATTCGGCACGGATCAGCCGGCACACCTCGATACCGTCCCGGCCGGGCAGCATCAGATCAAGCAAAACAAGATCGGGTTTGGCCTCGCGAAAAGCGGCGAGTGCCTTGTCACCGTCGGCCACGAACGACGGCTCGAAACCCTCACCACGAAGCACAATTCCGAGCATCTCGGCCAGTGCGGTGTCGTCGTCGACGACAAGGACGCGTCCCTTCATATCGACATCATCCCATTACCCGATCGTGACCTGTCACACAGCTCCGCCAGACCGCCCTTCGTCACGGGGGAAACAACCCCGTTTTCCGTGACAATCGCGGTCATCAACTCGGGCGGTGTGATATCGAACGCAGGGTTGTACGCCTGCGCTCCCAGCGGCGCCACGGGCACTCCGGCACCCGCTCCCACCCCCGCCGCCTGGGGCGGAACGGGGATCTCGGTGACCTCGTGCCCGGGCCGCTGCTCCACCTCGATGTCAGCGCCGCCTTCCGTACCGAGATCCACCGTCGTGCTCGGCGCCACGACCACGAACGGGACGTGGTGATACCGGGCCAGCACAGCGAGCGGATAGCTGCCCACCTTGTTGGCCACCGAACCGTCCGCCGCGATCCGGTCCGCGCCCACGAGGACGACGTCCACTTCCCCGGCCGCGAACAGCGAACCGGCGGCGTTGTCGGTCAGCACCGTGTACGCCATCCCGGCCCGCGCCGCCTCGTACGCCGTCAGCCGGGCGCCCTGGAGGAGCGGACGCGTCTCGTCCACCCAGAGCCGCCGCAGCCGCCCGGCGCCGTGCAGGGCTCCCGCGACGGCGAACGCGGTGCCCTGGCCGCCGGAGACGAGGGCACCGGTGTTGCAGTGCGTAAGGATGCGGTAGCCGCCACCCGGCAGCAGTTCCTCGAGCAGGGCCACCCCGTGCTCGGCCATCCGGGTGCTGGCCTCCGCGTCCTCCCGGTGCACCGCCCGCGCCTCGGCGAGCGCCGCCGAGGCGGCGGCGCGCCCGCCGTTCTTCCGTACGGCCTCCCGGTAGGCGTCACGCACCCGTGCGACGCCGTACGAGAGGTTCACCGCGGTGGGACGGGCCCGGGCCAGCATCTCGGCGGCCTCCTCCACGTCGAACCCCCGGACCGCGGCGAGCGCCACTCCGTACGCCCCGGCCACCCCGAGCAACGGAGCTCCACGGACGGCGAGGGTGTGCATTGCGTCGACGAGGGCCGGTACGTCCGTACAGACCAGCTCCACTTCCTCGGCGGGCAGTCGCCGCTGGTCCAGGAGGACGATCACGGGCCCTTCCGGTGGTTCCTCCCAGCGGAGGGGCGAGGCGGCGGAAAAAGCAGCGGCATCCGAAGGTCGCGCGTACTGATCGGCCATTTACCCAGTCTGCCCCGTCCCGGGGCGACTATTGAAGGTCCTCTCGGTTCTCTCCCCCTTATGAGACCAGGGGGCGCCGACCGGGCTCCCGAACGGGCCGACGCACGCCCCTCGGCGGCTCGGTCGGGGCCCGCCACAGCCCCCGGCACCGCCTTCAACGGCCCCGGGGCCGCCCGACGCCCCCGTGACACGATGTCCGGGTTACGGCTCGGCCGCCGCACCGGCAAGCGGGCCCAGAAGGAGCGACAGACATGAACGACTTTCCGGGCCGGAACTCGCCCGGATCCCTTCCGCCCGGACCTCCCGGTCCCCCGCCCCCACCGCCCCCGGGATGGCAGAACGGCCCCGGCTGGGGTCACCAGCGCTGGACGCCTCCGCCGAGCGCCCCTCGGCCCGGCGTCGTCCCGCTGCGGCCTCTCGGCCTCGGCGAGATCGTCCAGGGCGCGTTCTCGACCCTGGGCAGGTACTGGCGGACGATGCTGCCGGTCTCCTTCGGCATCGCCCTCACCACCCAGGCCCTGATCACGGTCGTCGACGGCCTGTGGCTGACGGACGGCGAGGCCCTGGACGACCTGCGGGAGAAGGCCAGTCCGCGACAGGCGTTCGACGCCATGACGGACAGTCTGGGAGCCATGAGCGTCAGCATGGTCGCCGGTCTCGTCGGCTCGATCCTCGCCTCGGCGATGTTGACGGTCGTGGTCAGCCGGGCCGTTCTCGGACGGTCCGTCAGCGCGGCCGAGGCCTGGCACGCCGCCCGTCCCCAACTGGCCCGCATGGCGGGCCTACTGTGCCTGATCCCGCTGATGCTGTTCGGTGTCTTCGCCGTCGGCATGGCCCCCGGCCTGCTGCTCTTCTCGACCGGAGCGGAACCGGCCGGCGTGGCGCTGGCCCTGCTGGGCTCGCTGGCCGGGCTGGTCGCCATGGTGTGGCTCTGGATCCGTTACTGCCTCGCGGTGCCGGCATTGATGCTGGAAAAGCAGGGTGTCATCGAGTCCCTGCGCCGGAGCGCGAAGCTGGTTCGGGACGCCTGGTGGCGGATCCTCGGGGTTCAGATCGTCGGCCTGTTGATCATATTCGCGATGGCCATGGTCGTGCAGGTTCCGGTCGGCGTCATTCACGTGGCCACTAATGGCGGTTTGGATTCCGCCGCTTCCACCACCTGGTCTTCCTTGATCATTAGTGGCGTCGGCGCCGTCATCAGTTCCACGGTCGCGCTGCCTTTTATGGCCGGCGTGTCGGCCTTGATTTATCTGGACCAGCGAATTCGCCGCGAGTCGCTGGACGTGGAACTCATCCGCGCGACGCACTCCGCCTGACCGACCCGGCACACACTCGCTACCTGGGGGCGCGAAAGCGCCCCTGGGGCGGGGACGAGAGAGATGAAAACCCGCCCACAAACACCCCGTAAACGCAAGTAAGCCCTGACAGAGAGCGATGCTCCCCATCAGGGCTTACTTTCACATTTAGTTCGGCGGCGTCCTACTCTCCCACACGGTCCCCCATGCAGTACCATCGGCGCTGAAAGGCTTAGCTTCCGG
>NZ_JBPQTX010000347.1:0-7178 GCF_051386555.1 Streptomyces sp. URMC 126 | reverse complement strand
GGTACTGGGTGGCGGCCGAGGCGTCCGCGGCGGGCGGGGGCATCGGGGAGCCCGGGGCGCCGGAGACTCCGGGCATGCCAGGGGTGCCGGGGGCGCCAGTGGCGCCGAAAGAGCCTGCCATTCCGCCCGCCCCAGGCCCGCCGGGAACAGGCGGCAGGTACCGGGTGGCGGCCTCGTCGCCGGAACCGGCGGGGTCGCCCGCGGCGCCCCGGACGGGCGGCAGGTACTGCGTGGCGGCCGACGCCGCCTCGGGACCGGCGGCGGCACCGGAGGAGGGCCCGCTCCCCGGAACCGGCGGCAGATACTGCGTGGCGGCCTCCCCGGCGCGCGAACCGGCCGACCCGGCGCCCGGACCGCCCGGCACCGGCGGCAGGTACTGCGTGGCCGCCGCGTCGGACGGCGGCCCCGCCGCGGGCCCGCCGGGGACCGGCGGCAGGTACTGCGTCGCGGCGGAGTCGGTCGCCGCGGAGGAAGGCCCGCCGGGAGCGACCGGCGGCAGGTAGCGCGTGGCCTCCCCGTCGCCGCCCGGGCCCGCCGGCGGCTCCTGGAGGGGCGGCAGGTACTGCGTGGCCGGCTCGCCCTCTCCGCCGGGGGCGCCGGTGCCCGCCATGGGCGGCAGGTACTCGGGCACCGCCGCGTTGCCGCCGGACGCCGGGGCGCTGCCCGGCAGGGGCGGTACAGGGCCGGGGGTACGCGCGGCCGGGCCGAGGCCCTGCGGGGGAACGGGCGCCGGACGGAGACCCGTGCCGTCGGGCGCCCCGGGTATGCGGGGCGCCTCGCCGGCCCCGGGCGCCGCGCCGTGTCCCCGCGCCGGCGGAAGGTACTGCGTGGCCGCGCCGGAGCCCGTCGCGTCGTCGCCCGCACCCCGCGTGTAGGGCGGGAGCGGGGCGCCCGGCATCGGTCCCGCGCCCACCGGGGGCAGGTGCCGCGTCGCCTCGGCGTCGGCGGGGCCGGACGCCGGGGTGTGCGGGGGCATCTCGGGAGGCAGCGGCGTCCGGGGGCCGCCCGGCGGCTCCCACGCCCCGCCGCCCCATGACGGCCCGTCCGGGGACGGCGTCGACGGCGTCCCGTCCGCCGCCGGTGCCTGAGCGGGGCGGGAGGGCAGCACGATGCCCTCGTGCGCCGGCGGGGCCGCAGGGAACTGCGGCTCGTTTCCCTGTCCGCTCTGCGTCACCGGGACTCCTCATGCTGTACGGGTACGGAACGGCGGCTCACGCTACCCGGTGACTTGACGGCAGGCCACGTGCGGTGGTTGGGGGCACGGGCGGACCCGCCGCTTCCGTCGGCCGCCGCTCCGTCGGCCCGCGCGGAGCGGCCCCGGCACCTCCCCGGCCCCCGAACGCACCTCCCACGGGCCCACAACACGCTTCCCCCCGCCCCGGAACGCCCGGCGGGCCGAAACGACCGGCCCGCCCGGCGTCGTACCCGAGCCCCTACGCCGCCTGCATCTCCATCCGTGCCCCGAAGTCCCGCACCATCGGCTCGTCCCGGTACGGCTGGAGGCGCTGCCGGAAGTCCTCCAGGTACTCCGCGCCGCGGTTCGACCGCAGGGTGCCGAGGAGTTCCAGCGCCCGGGTGCCCGTCACACAGGCCTCTTCCACCTCCCGCTGCTGCACGTGTGCCGTGGCGAGCAGCAGGAGGCCGATGGCCCGGCGGCGGACGCGGCCCTCCGGGTGGTTGGCCAGGGCGTCCTCCGCGTGCCTGCGGGCCGGCTCGGACTGGCCCAGGTCGCGGTGGCAGTGGGCCAGTTCGTCCGAGAGGTACGCGCGGTCGAAGTGCCGGATCCACGGCGGGTCGTCACCGGAGTCGATGCCTCCGTCGGCCTGTTCGAGCTTGGTGACGGCCTTGGCCGCGACGGTCTGGCAGGACCGGGCGTCGCCGAGGAGCGCGTGCCCACGCGCCTCGGCCGCGTAGAACATGGCCTCGACCCGGGGCGTGACCTGCCCCCGGGCGCCCTCCTGCGCCGCCTTCGCGAGCTGGGCGATCTCCCGCGGGTTGCCGAGCGACGCGGCGAGGTGGCTCATGCTCGCGGCGAGGACGTAGCCGCCGTAGCCGCGGTCGCCCGCGGCCTGCGCGAGCCGCAGGGCCTGGATGTAGTAGCGCTGGGCGAGCCCGGGCTGTCCGGTGTCGACCGCCATGTAGCCCGCGAGCTCGGTCAGCCGTGCGACGGCCGCGAAGAGTTCACGGCCGACCGCCTCCCGGTACGAACCGGCCAGCAGCCCGGACACCACGCTGTTCAGGTAGTGGACGACGACCGGGCGGACGTGCCCGCTGCCGTACCGGTGGTCGAGCTCGACCAGCGCCTCCGTGGTGGCGCGGACCGCCTCGACGTCCGACACCCCGACCCGGGCGCCCGCGCTCCGCGCGACCTGCGGGTCGGCGCCGGTGATCAGCCAGTCGCGGCTGGGCTCGACCAGCGCGGACGAGGCGACCGAGGTGCCGCTGAGGAAGTCCCGGCGGCCGACGTCGCTCCGCCACAGCTCGCAGACCTGCTCGATCGCCCCCATGACGGTCGGGGAGAACTGCAGGCCCACGCCCGAGGCGAGGTTCTTGCCGTTGGCCATCCCGATCTCGTCGATGGTGACGGTCCGGCCCAGCTTGCGGCCGAGCGCCTCGGCGATGACGGCCGGGGCGCGCCCGCGCGGCTGCTGACCGCGCAGCCAGCGGGCGACGGACGTCTTGTCGTAACGGAGATCAAGACCGTGCTCGGCACCGCACATGTTGACGCGGCGGGCCAGGCCGGCGTTGGAGCAGCCGGCTTCCTGGATGAGCGCCTGCAGCCGTTCGTTCGGCTGCCGCGCGACGAGTGGCCGTGCGGCCATCTGTACCCCCTGAGACTGCTATCCGTTCGCGAAGTCCTTCGCGAACCGCGGAGAAGCTGAGACAGCTGAGAGCGCCTTCCTCTGCGATCTTTCCCCCCAATGTCCTGAGAATGCCGGACTTTCCCGTATTGATGCCAGAGCGTTGATGAATGCGTCGGCTGTGCCGGCTTCCGCCTCGCAGGTGGCTACCCCCCTCCCGGGGCGAAGCCGCCTCTGCGCCCCCGCACATGCATCCGTGCGCCCCGTGTGCTGATGCCCGCTGCCCCCATGCACCCCCGGGACGGCCCGTAACCCCTGGTGACAAGGGGAGTTGTGATGAACGTGGAAGAGACGATCGGAGTAGGGACCCCGCGCATTCCCCAACAACGCGGCGAGCGCGTCCTCGACGCCGCCGTGCGGTACGCGGAGGAGCGGCACTGGGACGTTTTCGCCGGCACCTGGCTGGAGGCCGTGGACGGCCGGGAACGCTGCTCCTGCGGCGATCTCGACTGCCCGGCCCCCGGCGCCCACCCGGCCCGCCCGGACTGGGCCACGCAGGCCACCGGCAGCGCGGTGGGCGCGCGCCGGATGTGGGCGAAACACCCGGGGGCCGCGGTCCTGCTGCCGACGGGGCGGACGTTCGACGCCCTGGACGTCTCGGAGTCCGCGGGCTGCCTGGCGCTGGCCCGCATGGAGCGGATGGGCATCGAACTGGGGCCGATCACCAGCACGCCGTTCCGCCGGATGCTCTTCTTCGTCCTCCCGGGCGGGGCGCTGAAGGTCGCGGACGCGGTGCGCAAGCTGGGCTGGCGGCCGTCCTCGCTGGACCTGGTGGCGCGGGGCGAGGGTGATTACGTGGTGGCGCCGCCGAGCCGGGTGGGCAACCGCGGGGCCGTGCAGTGGGCGCGCCAGCCCACGGCCGCCAACCGCTGGCTGCCCGACGCGGAGGAGCTGGTCAGCGCGCTCGCGTACGCGTGCGCCGGGCAGCCGGCGGAGGTGCGGAGCCGGTAGCCGGCGCCGGAGACCGTCGGCGTCCCGCGACGTCTCGCCCCGGCCCGAACCCGCCCCGGACCAGGACGGACGTCCTCCGAAAGTCGTTGACGTTTGTCACCTGTCCCCGCCGTCGGCGGACCCTAGGCTGAGAACGGGGGCGGGGCCTGCCGCCCCCGTTGCACCACCAGGAGCGAGGGATGGCAGTGGGACGGGAAGCGACATCCGCGGCCGTACGCGTAGAGGGACTCTGGAAGCGGTTCGGCGAACAGGTGGCGGTGGCCGGGATCGACCTGGAGATACCCGCCGGCCGGTTCGTCGGGCTCGTCGGCCCGAACGGAGCGGGCAAGACCACGACGCTGTCGATGGTGACGGGCCTGCTGCGGCCCGACTCGGGACGGGTGGAGATCGCCGGCCGCGACGTCTGGGCCGACCCGGCCGCCACGAAGTCGGTGATCGGCGTGCTGCCCGAGGGGCTGCGGATGTTCGAGCGGCTGTCGGGACGCGAACTCCTCGCCTACACCGGCCGTTTGCGCGGCCTCCCGGGCGACGAGGTGGACCAGCGGGCCACCCAGCTCCTCGACGTGCTCGATCTCGCGAGCGCGCAGCACAAGCTCGTCGTCGACTACTCGACCGGCATGCGCAAGAAGATCGGGCTCGCGGCGGCGCTGCTGCACAACCCCGAAGTGCTCTTCCTGGACGAGCCGTTCGAGGGTGTCGACCCGGTCTCCGCGCAGACCATCCGCCGGGTGCTGGAACGTTACACCGCCTCCGGTGCCACGGTCGTCTTCTCCAGTCACGTCATGGAGCTGGTGGAGTCGCTGTGCTCCTGGATCGCCGTCCTCGCCGCGGGCCGCATCCGCGCGCACGGCACCCTGGAGGAGGTCCGGGGTGACGCCCCCACCCTGCAGGCGGCGTTCCTCGACCTCGTCGGCGCCCGGCGGGCGAGCGAGGGGCAGGAGCTCGACTGGCTGGGCGGTGCGCGATGACCGCCACGACCGCGGCTCCCGCCTCCGTCACTCCCGCCACGTCCGCCTCTCTCCTCTCGCTGACCCCGCTCTTCGCCCGCCTCAAGGTGACGCTGCTGCGCAACGGCCTACGGCAGTCGAACAAGCGGAAGGCCGTCTTCATCGCGTCCCTCGTGCTCGTCGCCCTGTTCGGCGCGCTCCAGCTGCTCGGACTGGCGTCGCTGCGCGGCACCGAGCACGCGGCGGCGCTCACCGTGCCGCTCGCCGTGCTCCTCGCCCTCGGCTGGGCGGTGGTGCCGCTGCTCTTCCCCGGCGGCGACGAGACGCTGGACCCGACCCGGCTGGTGATGCTGCCGCTGCGGCCCGCGCCGCTGACCACCGCGCTGCTGGTCAGCTCGCTGATCGGCAGCGGCCCGGCGTTCACCTTCCTGATCCTCGCGGGCTCGGTGATCGCGACGGCGCACGGGGCCGCGGCGTTCGCGGTCGCCGTGCCGGCGGTCCTGCTGACCCTGCTCGTCTGCGTGACCCTGACCCGCGCCGTCGCCACCGCCAACGTCCGGCTCCTGTCCAGCCGCAAGGGGCGCGACCTCGCCCTGCTCAGCGGCGTGATCGTCGGCGTCGGCGCACAACTCGTCAACCTGGCGGTGCGGAAGCTGTCCGAGGCCGGGCTGGCCCGGCTGGAGCCGCTGGCGGACGTGACGCGCTGGATTCCGCCGGGCTCCGCGCTGGACGCCGTCCGCGCCACGAGCGAGGGCGAGTACGGCCTCGCCGTCGCGGAACTCGCCCTGACCGCCGCCGTACTGGCCGCCCTGCTGTTCTGGTGGCAGCGCACCCTCACCAAGGTCATGACCTCGCCGGACTCCTCCACCCTCGTCTCCACGACGAAGCCGGAGAAGGAACGCGCCGCGGGCGCGGGATGGTCCCGGCTGCTGCCCGCCGGCCGGGTGGGCACGGTGGCCCAGCGCCAGCTGCGCTACGCCTGGCGCGACCCGAAGACCAAGACGACCTGGGGGTCGATGCTGGGCATCGGCATCGCCGTTCCCCTCGTCAACATCGTGCAGGGCGCGCACAGCCTGTACTTCGTGTCCGTCGCGGTCGTCATGCTGACCGGACTGATGTACAACCAGCTCGGACAGGACGGGCCGGCCTTCTGGATGGTCCTCCAGACGATCGGCTCGCCGCGCGACGCGCTCGCCGAACTGCGCGGCCGTGCCCTGGCCCTGGCGCTGATCACGGTGCCCTACCTGGTCCTGCTCGTCCTGGCGATGGCGGTGGTCACCGGCAGGTGGGACCAGTGCCCGGAGGTGCTGGGTCTGTCCCTCGCGGTGCTGGGCGGGTTCCTCGGCACGGGTGCCATCGCCTCGGTGCAGTTCCCCTACTCCGTCCCGCAGGACCACGCCTTCAAGAACGTCGCCCCCGGCCAGACGGGCATCGCCTGGCTCGGCACGCTCTGGTCGCTGGCCGGCATGGCGGTGTGCGCGCCGCTCATCGGCCTGACGATCGCACTGCACGTGACGGACGGTCACGGCCTGCTGTGGACGGTGCTGCCGCTCGGCGTCGTCTACGGGCCGCTGGCCGCCTGGGCGGGGCTGCGGTTCGCCGCGACGCGGATGACCCGGCGGCTGCCGGAGATCCTGGCGGCGGTGAGCAAGGCGTAGGCACGGCGGGACCGGCCCCGACCAGGGGGTTCACCGTGGGCCCGGGGCGTTGTCAGTGCCCGGGTCTACGGTGGGTTCCATGAGTTCCGCGATGTCCTTCTCCCTGCTCGACCTCGCCACCGCGCGCGCCTACATCGGCTGCCGCGACGAGGGGCTGCTGCACGCCGTCCGTGACAACTTCGGCGCCGATCTGGCCGCTTCCGACTCCTGGTTCGCGGACGCGATAAGCCATGGCGCGCCCACGGCGTACCAGGCGCTGGAGGCGGTGATCGCCGGCGGTCCGTTCGACGAGGAGTACGGCTTCCAGTACGGCTACGCGTACAAGAGGCTCTGCGAACTCACGGGTTACCGCCTGCCGAACGACAACTTCTGTCCGATACGGGCTTCGTGGCTGCCTCGGCTGGACGAGGCGATGGCCGGGCTCGGCATCACCGCCGTCTCCGTCACCGGCTTCACCTACTCCCTCCCCGACCCGCTGCCGTTCACCGACCTGCCCGGCTACGGCGAGTGGACGGCGGAGGAGTGCGCGAAGGGTCTGGCGCAGTGGGAGGCCACCACGGAGGAGCAGCGGCGGGAGGTGGATCCGATGACGCTGGAGGTGATCGAGGAGTGCGTGGGCTGGATGCGGTCGGCGGGGCGGATGCCGGGGTTCGGGGTCGTGGGCTTTCTGTCGTGAGGGATTGCCCGAGGGATTGACGGAGGGGGCCGTCGGGCCGGGGGCCGACGCGGTCGTCGGACGGCGGGTGGCGAGCGGGCGTGGG
>NZ_JBPQTX010000346.1:0-7190 GCF_051386555.1 Streptomyces sp. URMC 126 | reverse complement strand
GGGCCGGGGCCCGGGGCCCCCTCGGGGCGTACGGGGTGAAGGGCGGGAGTGCCTGGTCGCGGGCCTTCGGGGACGGCGGCCGAAGGCCCGTGCCCGCCGGCCGGTCCCGGCGGAACAAGCGTCGGGCCTTCGGGCCGAGGGCCCGGGGCATTCGGCGGTTTGGGCGGGAGGTCTGAGCCGCCCGGTGGCGGGTCGACGAGGGGCGGCACCGGACGGTCGGGCCCGTCGCCCGACCGGGACGGGGCGGGTGCCTGCCTCTCCGGCTGAGGGTCCGAGGGCCAAGTCGGCGCGGTGGCGGGCCCTTTGTCGGGCGCCAGGGCCTGGATTTCGGAGGCGTCCGGTCGTCGGTCCGCGCGGCGAGCCGCCGGAAGGCCGGGCCCGCCGGCGGATTCCGGCGCGCCGTGACCCTGTGCCCGGGGCCGAGCGGCCGGAGCCGGGGCCGCCGCCTCCGGTCCCGCGATCCCACGGCGAGGGGCCGGAGCGCCCGACCCGTCAGGCGGCCCCGGCGACACGGGCGCCGGGCCTTCCGGCGGAGGAGGCGAGGCGTCAGCGGGCGGGGTGTCCGAGGGCCGGGCCCGTGAGGTGTCCGGTCGCGGCAGGGGGCGGCCGGACGCCCGGGGCCGGGGCGCGGCGGCGTGCGTTTCGGCGGCGGTGTCACCGGCCCGTTCGCGCTCTTCGGAGCCGCCGCCGCGTGCTGCTTCCGGCGTGCCCGGGACGCGGTCACGCATCGGCCGTCACGACCCGGAGCACGAAGGGGAGAACGTCGTGGACGGCCGGGTCGTGGTCCAGGGGGACCGCCACGGCCCGCAGGCCGCGGGAGCGGAGGGCGGCCACCAGGGCGGCGCGGTCCGGCGGCGACGGCCACCCGGCGGGGGCGCCCGGTCCCGGCGGGCCGCCGAGGCCGGGGACCGGCTCCGGCGCGTACGCCGGCTCGCCGGTCATCGCCGACTGGCGTGCCAGCAGGGCCCGTTCCAGGCCCTCCGCCGCCGCGTCCGGGCCGCAGGTCACCGCGACCGGGCGGCCGTCCAGCCACCAGGCCGGGACCGGTACGCCGAGCGCGCCCCCGATGTCCGCGACCCGCACGGTGCCGCCGGCGGCCCGCAGCAGGCCCAGGTACCGTTCGGTCCGCTCACCGGCCGGCGCGTCGGCGGGGTCGAGCGGTACCGGACGCGTCCGGCCCTCCGCCACGTCCTCGGCCGCCAGCCGGGCGCAGTGCTGCCCGAGGGCGTCGTCCACCGCGTCGTCCCAGGACAGCCGCGCCGCCAGGCCGGTCCCGGCGGAGAACGCCGTGCCGGCGGCGACGGGCACCGTCCGCTCCTCGTCGAGATCCCAGCCCCACACCGTGGCGCCGGGCCCGAACCGGCGCGGGTCGGGCGAGGCCGCCGCGTACCGGGCGAGCCCGCGCAGGGCCGCCTGCCGCCGGGCCTCGGCGAAGTCCCCTCCCGCGCCGAAGACCCGGGGCCCGCCCGCGTCGGCGCGGTGCGGGACGGCCTCGGTGACGTGCAGCGGCACCTGCGTGAAGTCCCCCTCGTCCAGCGTCCGCAGGACACCGGTGTACGGGTCGAAGCAGGCCGCCGCCGCGCCCGAGAACTCCTCCTGGCTCGAGGGCTCCGCCGCGCGCAGCCGGCCGACGCGGGCGGTGAACTCCGCCGCGGACTCGGGGCCGGCCGGCCGCGCGGCCGGGTGCGGCAGGAAGGCGTGCGTGGACGTGCGCAGGGTCTCCAGGTCGATCCTGGTCAGTACGGACCGTGCGGCGGGCTCCGCGATGCCGGCCAGCGCGCGGAGGGCGGCCAGCCCGAGGTGCCCGGCGACCACCGCCGCCGCGGGGCCGGTCAGGAACGTGCCCGTCCGGTACGGCGGGCGGGCACGCAGCCGCGACCAGGCCGACGCCCAGTCCGGCCCGGGCGGGCCCAGCCAGGCCACGTCGTCCAGGACCACGCCCTGGACCAGCAAGGTGCCCGAGTCCCGGCACAGCCGGTCCAGGCGCACCGCCCGGTCCGCGGCGGGCCCGGCGGCCACGTGCAGCACCGCGTCGGCGGTCGCCAGCCGGGCCTCCTCCGCGTCCGAGAACGGCACCCGCTCCAGCGTCTGGTCCGGGTCGCGGAGCGCCGCCTCCGCCGCCAGTTCGGTCAGCCGGGCGGCGTCGGCGGCGGGATCCGAGTCCGCGTCCGGGGCGTGGACGGCCCGCAGCCGCCGCACGCCCGAGCGGAGCGCCGAGCAGACCAGGGCGGTGAACACGGGCCCCGCGCCGACCACCGTCACCGCGCTCTCCCGGTACGTCTGGAACCGCCGCGCCGCCGACGAGGCGTGGTATTCGACGAACGCGATCTCCGCCGCGTACGTGTCGAGTTCGCGGGCGGACAGGTCGTGCGGCAGGTCCTCGGCGGCGTCGACGAGGCAGCCGGCCGTGTGCAGCCGGCGCACCAGCCGCTCCACGGCGGCCCGGGTCCCGTCCGGCAGACCGCGGACGAGCGCGTCGAGTTCGGTCGAGCCGTCCAGGTGCGGCGCGAGCCGGTCCAGCAGCCGGTAGGCGGCCGGACCGCGCAGCGCGACGTCGGCGCCCGCGCCGAAGACGTGGGCTCCGTCGGGAGTGGGCACATACAGTACGTCGGACTTCAGTTTCGGCAGCATCCCCAGCCCTCGCGTCGGCTCGCGTCGGTGATCCACCCGAGTATGGGAACGGGGGGATCCCGTCGTCCCGACGGCGGAACCACAGGATCGACCACAGGATTCGGGCCCGGGGCTTGCGGGCGCGGCCGGCGGACCGCACGCGCCGTCGGCCGTCCCCCGGCGGTGGGGCGACACGCCGGGGGACGGGATCAGAGGGACGGGAACGGGGTCAGCAGGCGCCGAGGTCCTGCCAGACTCCCCACTCGCCGGTGGTGCCGGGCTCGTCGCCCTGCGTCCACCACTTGGCCTTCCAGGAGTGCGCCTTCCAGGAGACGGTCGCGCCGCCGGTGTAGACCGCCGCCTTGTCCCAGGCCGGCGCGGTGCAGCTGCCGCCCGTCGGGGTCGGCGTCGGGCTCGGGCCGCCGGTGGGGGAGCCGGTGGGCGTGGGCGTCGGGGTGGGCGAGGGGCCGCCCGGGTCGGTCACGGTCGTGCCGCGCGTCAGGTCGCCGGCCAGGGCCCAGGTCTTCCCGCCGAAGCTCACGGTCCAGTTGGACGGGGTGGACGTCGGCAGGTAATAGACGAGGTCGAGCGTGGCGGTGGCGCCCGGGGCGAGCGGCTGCGAGGCCGGGAGCTTCACGGACGTCCGGTTGTAGTCACCCTTGAGACCGCCGATGTTGTCGGGAGCGGTGTGGTCGCTGCGGACGACCTTGAGCCCCCAGCCGGACTGGTCCCGGGCGTTCCCGGGCGCGGAGTTGGCGTAGTCGAACTGGAACTCC
The DNA here is from genome assembly GCF_051386555.1 of Streptomyces sp. URMC 126. Lineage (NCBI taxonomy): Bacteria > Bacillati > Actinomycetota > Actinomycetes > Kitasatosporales > Streptomycetaceae > Streptomyces > Streptomyces sp. URMC 126. The sequence goes on along the minus strand of NZ_JBPQTX010000346.1, from coordinate 3,804 downwards.
GTACCGCCCGGCAGCGTGGTCTTCGTCCGGTTGGTGATGCGCACCTTGGGGTTGATGGGGTAGTTGCTGTCCCCGAGGGGGAAGTCGGTGAACGCGACGTCGACGTCGAGGGCCTGGTCGGGCAGGTCGGTCGTCGCGCGCCGGGCGCCGTACGCGGGCGCGGCCTTGAACGCGTCGTGCATGACGGACGTCAGGGTGTCACCCGGCTCGTACTGCCCCTTGCCGGCGTTCCACGCGTAGTCGCCCGCCAGCTCCCAGATCATGGTGCCGCCGAGGCCCTTGTCCACCACGTACCGCGCCTTGGCCCGCACCGACTGCTCGTCCTCCGTGGAGAGGAACACCTTCTTGTCGGCGTTCCACAGCCAGGGCGCGGTCAGCGTCGCGTCGTACTTGCGGGCGTAGGTGCCGGTGGGCTTGGTGCCGGCCGGGAAGCCGTACTTCGTCAGGTAGTCCCCGGCGACGCCCTTCTCCAGGTTCTTGGCGTGCCACATGGGGTTGGAGCCGCCCGGCGACTCCTTGCCGTCGTCGTCCTTGTCGTGCCAGAGGTTGTCGATGCCGACGGCGCCGTCACCGCAGGTGGTGAGCCCCGAACCGGCGGGACAGGTCGTGGCCTTGGCCGTGCCCCACAGGCCGTCGGTGCCGCCCGTGACGTTCTTCCAGCCGCGCGTGTAGTACGGCAGGCCGAGGTTGATCCGCCCGGGTGGCAGCGCCCCGCGGAAGTAGTGGTACGCCCAGTCGGCGTTGAGGTAGCCGATGCCGCCGTACTGCGGGGTGGTGTAGACGCCCCACTTGGCGAGCTCGGCGTCCTTGCCGTCGTCGTACAGCGCGGCGTTGGGGCCGACGAACTCGTTCCAGGCGCCGTGCAGGTCGTAGGACATGATGTTGACGTAGTCCAGGTACCTGGTGCTCTGGTACGTCTCCATGCCGCGCAGCAGGTAGCCGGAGGAGGGCGCGGCGACGGAGAGCAGGTAGTGCCGGCCGTCGGCCGCCCCGGCCTGGTCGAGCCGTTCGCGGAGGGTCTTCATCAGCGCGGCGTAGCCCTTGTTGAGGCCGCCGCGCCGGGCGTTGGCGATCGGCCAGTCCTTGGGGTGGCCCGCGTCCTTCATCGACGTCGGGTACTCGTAGTCGATGTCGACGCCGTTGAAGCCGTACTTGCGGATGAAGGCGACCGCCGAGTCGGCGAAGGTGTCGATGCCCCGCTGGTTGACCGAGCCGTCGGCGTTGGTGGCCGTCTTGTAGAAGCCGCCCGAGTCGACCCGCTTGCCGTTCTCGTCGATGTATCCGCCGGTCTCGGCCCAGCCGCCGACGGATATCAGGGTCTTCACCTGCGGGTGCTGCTTCTTGAACTTGTTCAACAGGTTGAAGTGGCCCTGGTACGGCAGGTCGGGGTCCATCTCGGCGCCCTTGACGCCCGGCCAGGTCATCCCGGTGGCCGGGTTGTTCGCGCCGTCCGCGCCGACGGAGATCCGGTCGTCCGGGCCGACGTGCGCGAAGGCGTAGTTGAGGTGGGTGACCTTGTCCCAGGGGATGTCGGAGGCGAGGTAGGCGGGGGTGCCGTCCTTGCCGGTACGCCAGCCGGTGAAGTAGCCGATGACGCGCCGCTGGTGGTCCGCCCCCATCTTCTCGCGCCCGGCGGCGTCGTAGACGGTGCAGTAGGGGACGTCGACGCCCGGCGTCGCGTACAGGCCGTCGGGCCGGCAGGCCGCGTGGTCCTCGGCGGCCGAGGAGGGGCCCGTCTGCACCGTGGCGGCCAGCAGCCCGGCCAGGGCGGCGCCCACGGCGGCGACGGCGGCCCCGCGGCGGGCGCGGGAGCCGGGGCGGGATCTTTCCGGGGGGAGCGGGTCTCGGGACAACACGATCGGTCCTCCAGTGGGGGGCTCGTGGAGCGGGTGGGGGGGGTGCCGTGCCGTGGCCCGTGGTGTGCGCGCACCGGCGGGCCGTACTCCTCGGAGGTGTGGCAGAGGTTAAGAGGACTAGACCAGTGCGTCAATAGGTTCGGACCAATAGGCCGGGGGAGCGGCGGACGCGGGGGTACGCGTCGTGGGGCGCGCACGACGGCGGCAAGGGGGTACCCGTCCACCGGAGGACCGGGCCGGACGTGTCGCCGACTCGGCCGACGAACGGTGTTTGCGGAGGAAGCGGCAGGTTAAGCGCCTTGCAGCACCGATTAAGGAGGAACACATCATGGGAATTCTCGCGTGGGTCGTCATCGGGCTGCTGGCCGGAGCGATCGCCAAGGCCCTGATGCCGGGCAAGGATCCCGGCGGTGTGCTGGTGACCATGCTGATCGGTGTGGTCGGCGGGCTGCTGGGCGGCTTCCTCGGCAAGGTGATCTTCGGCGTCGAGTCGATCAACGGCTTCTTCCACCTGTCCACGTGGATCGCCGCGATCGTCGGCTCCGTCATCATCCTGGCGCTCTACCGACTGGTGACCGGCCGGAACGGACACGGTCACGGCCGGCACTCGCACGCCTGACCAGGGGCGTCCGGACCCGGGCGGACGGCCCGGGGCCGGCGAGGCTCGGCTCGTGACGCCCGGCGGCCCGATACCGGGCCGACGGCCCGCGGCGGGCCCCGGACCTGCCCCGTAACCCCGACAACCGGACCAGGGAGGCGCGGTGATGCTGGGACGAGGCGGCAGGCAGGCACGACCGGGAGCGGGCGGGTGAGGTCACCGAAGGCGCGGCGCGGCACGACCGCCGGACGCGGGCGCCCCGGCCCGCTGCCGCTGCTGCCGGTCCTGCTGCTCGCCGCCGGCGCCCTGCTCGACTACGCCACCTCCCCGCACTTCAGCGCCGAGGCCCTCTACACGGCGGCGCCGATGACGGCCGCCGCGCTGCTGTCCCTCCGCGCGACCGTCCTCGCCGGACTGGGCGCCTGCCTGGTGGACGCCCTCCTGCTGCACCACTTCGGCTTCCTGGGGGACTCGGGCGGCCGCAGCGAGCTGGCGGCGGTCGCCACCGTCTCCGCCCTCGCCGTCCTCGTGAACCGCCTGATGTACCTCAGCGAGGCGCGGCTCGCGTCGGCGCGCCGCGTCGCCCTCGCCGTACAGCGCGCGGTGCTTCCGCAACTGCCGCCCTCGATCGGCCGCCTGCGCGTCGCGGTGCGCTACCGGGCGGCGGTCGGGGACGCGGAGATCGGCGGCGACCTGTACGGCGTGCACGCGTCGCCGTTCGGGGTGCGCTGCGTCATCGGCGACGTGCGCGGCAAGGGCCTGGAGGCCGTCAAGGCCGTGGACGTGGCGCTGGGCGCGTTCCGGGAGGCGGCCGAGGACGAACCCGCCCTGCCCGGGGTCGCGGCCCGCCTGGAACGCGCCGTGCGGCGCGAGGCACGCGGCCGCGACGGGCCGGAACGGCTCGAAGGGTTCGTCACCGGCGTCCTCGCCGAAATCCCGCCCGCCTGCACCGAACTGCGCCTCGTCAACCGCGGCCACCCCCCTCCGCTCCTGCTGTCCGACGGCACGGTACGGACCCTGGACCCCGCCGAGCCGACGCTGCCGCTGGCGCTGGGCGACCTCGGCGCCGGCCCCGACCGCGTCGACACCTTCCCCTTCCCGCCGGGCACGACCCTGCTGCTCTACACCGACGGCCTCACCGAGGCCCGCGACCGCGACGGCACCTTCTACGATCCGGTCGCCGCCCTGACCGGTCGCCGCTTCCCCGGGCCCGACGAACTGCTGGACGCGCTGCTTGACGAGGTGACCCGCTACACCGGCGGACGGATCACCGACGACATGGCCCTGCTCGCCGTCGCCAGGGACGGGGGAGGGGACGGAGAGGGAGGCGGAGGCGGGGGAGCGGACGGG
>NZ_JBPQTX010000345.1:0-7199 GCF_051386555.1 Streptomyces sp. URMC 126 | reverse complement strand
ACGGCCGGGTAGGAGCTGGTGGGGGTTATCTGGGCGAGCAGTGCCAGACGGGCGGCGGCGATCGCGGCGGCCAGGACGAGGATGCCCGAGGCCCACCAGATGGCGGTGGAGAAGCCGTGGACGAGCGCGTCGTCCTTCATCTGCGCGGCGGCGTCGCGGCCGGCGGGGTGGTGGGTGCGGAAGTAGTCGGCGGTGGCGCTGGTGGCGATGGTGTTGAGCAGGGCGGTGCCGATGGCGCCGCCGATCTGCTGGGAGGTGTTGACCATGGCGGAGGCGACGCCGGCGTCTTGATGGCGTACGCCGACGGTGGCCAGGCTGAGGGCGGGCATGAAGGCGGTGCCCAGTCCGATGCCCATGAGGAACATGCCCGGCATGACGACGGCCGGGTAGGAGCTGGTGGGGGTGATCTGGGCGAGCAGTGCCAGACCGGCGGCGGCGGTGAGGAAGCCGGGGACCATCAGGACGCGGGCCGGCAGGCGGGGGGCGAGACGGGTGCCGATCCCGATGGAGCCGGCCATCATGCCCGCGGTCATCGGCAGGAACGCCACACCGGTGAGCAGGGGGCTGTAACCGAGGACGGTCTGCAGGTAGAAGGTCATGAACAGCAGCAGGCCGAACATGCCGATGACGGCGGTGGCCAGCGACAGGTAGGCGCCGCCGCGGTTGCGGTCAATGATCACCCGCAGGGGCAGCAGCGGGGCCTTGACCCGGCTTTCCACCAGGGCGAACAGGGCGAGCAGCACGATACCGCCACCCATCAGGGACAGGGTGGGGATGCCGCTCCAGCCGTCGCTCTCGGCCTTGGTCAGGCCGTAGACGAGGCTGACCAGACCGGAGGTGGCGAGCAGGACGCCGGGGACGTCGAGCCGCGCGCGATGGTGGGTGGTGGTGGACACGCGGATCTCACGCCAGGCGCCGAAGGCGGCCAGGACGGCGAAGAAGATGTTGACGTACAGCGTCCAGCGCCAGTTCAGGTATTCGGTGAGCACGCCGCCCAGCAGCAGCCCGATGGCCGCGCCGCCGCCGGCGAGCGCGCCGTAGATGCCGAACGCCTTGGCGCGTTCCTTGGGCTCGGTGAACATCGTCGCGATCAGCGACAGGGCGGCGGGGGCGAGGAGGGCGGCGAAGACGCCCTGCAGGGCGCGGGCGCCGATCAGCATGGAGGTGGTGACGGCGGCGCCGCCCAGGGCGGAGGCGGCGGCGAAGCCGAGCACGCCGGTGATGAACGCCTGCTTGCGGCCCCACAGGTCGGCTATCCGGCCGCCGAAGAGCAGCAGGCCGCCGAAGGCGAGGGCGTAGGCGGTGACCACCCACTGCCGGCTGCTGTCGGAGAAGCCGAGGTCGTGCTGGGCGGAGGGCAGGGCGATGTTCATGATCGTGCCGTCCAGGACGACCATGAGCTGGGCCAGGCAGATGAACACCAGCGCTTTCCAGCGCCGGGGATCCGCCACCGAGGGTGTGGATGCCGAGGACATGGTGAACCAGCCTTTGCGAAAACGGGGGGGGGTGAGGAGCTGGCGAGACGACGCGCATGGGCGCGGCTGTCGTCTGTGGGGCGCCTGCGGACGGCCGTCGACCGCCATCCGAGGCTGGGGCACGCAGGATGCCGCTCACCAGCAAATCCACCGTAGAATCATTCCACTGTGGAATCAAATGGGTGGTGGAGGTATCTTGGTCACACCCGAGCGCCCAGAACCTGACAGGCGGAGGAACGGCATGACCGACACGGACGACCACGCGCCGCCGACGGCGTACGGACGCCGGCAGGACGTCCGCCTGCTGGAAGCCCTGCGGGTCTACGGAGCCGACTATGCGGACATGCGGCGGCTGTTCGCGCGCTGGCTGGACATGCACGCCACCGACGCCGCGGCCCTGATCGAGGTCGCCAACTGCGAACTGCGCGGGGAACTGCTCACCCCCGCCCGTCTGAGCGAACGCATCCAGCTCTCACCCAACGCCACCTCCGCCCTGCTCAACCGAATGGAACACAGCGGTCACATCCTGCGCACGCGTGAGCACACCGACCGCCGGGTGGTCACCTTGCGAGCCGGAGGGCAGGCACGTCGGCTGGCCGAGGAGTTCTTCACCCCCGTCGCCCAGCGCGCGCGGGCGGTCATCGACCGCTACCCGGCCGAACTGGTCGAACAGTGCGCGCGCCTTCTCGACGACCTCCACCAGGCCATGCGTATTTGCCTGGCCGAGGCCGCCGACGGCACGGCCACCGCTCAGCGCCCCACCGCGTAGACCCGCTCCCGCCCGCGCCCCGGCCCGATCCGCGCCCCCGGCACGCACCCGGCCTCACCTCCCGTACGGCAGCGCGGTGCGACGATCGAGCCGCCCGCCGGCGACGCCGGGAGCACGGATCTTCACGATGGCGACCCGGCCACGCCCTCCGCCGCCGGTTCACCAGCCCGAGTATCGGGCGCGGTGCGGGGACCGGGCACCGTGGCCGCCGCGGCGGCAGCGAGGCCGAGGTAAGAACTCATGTCCAGCTCGAATCGGCCGTAGGGGTTCACGTGGGTCCAGAACAGCGGAGAAAGGGCCCGCCGGCTCCGGCGGAAGCTGAAGCCCGCGTACCCGCTGGAGCTTGTTCACTTCCGCCAGCAGGCTGTCCAGCCCCAGCGCGCCCGGGTCCGTCTTCAGCTCGGTGAAGAACGTGCTTCCGCCGCCCGCGCTGTCCGCGTCCGCGCCGGCGTCCTCGGCGATCAGGTCGTCCAGCCGGGACCGGGTCGCCGCCGACAGCCGGCCCACCGTGGCCGCGCAGAACCGCTCCTCGAAGGTGCTGACCGCCGAACCCACCAGCCGGGCGATCTGGCCCGGAGCCGGCGGCTCCAGCCGATCCTTACGGCAGCGGGCCACCACAGCCTCCGCCAGCCGGTCCCGCGACAGCTCCACCCCGCACAACTCGACCGCCAGCCACTCGGCAAGCTGGGCCTGGTCCTCCTCGGTACACTCACGGAATCCGAACGCACCCCGGATCTCCATCCGGTGCCGCTTGACCGCCCGCCCCGACCAGTCGTACGCGGCCCACTCCTCCGCCGCCACCCTCACCTGCTGAGCGACGTACGACACCGCCGGCACCGGGATCTCCCCAGCGTCCTCCGGGAACCGGGCCTCCACCTCGAAGAACTTCAGCAACAACGCGAACCCCAACCGGTTCGCCCCCGACTTGTTCCGCAGCCGCTCCTGGTCCTCCTCCAGCAGCGTCCAGACCTCGATCAGGTCCTCCGGCTCCCACTCCTGCCGCACCCCGCGCTCCCTCCGGTCGTCATGACCGGACCAACCTCGCCGAGCAGATCCCCCGGTGAGCCCAGAAGATCGAAAACTCTGACAAGCCCGCCCCTGATCCGCTACAGAGAGCTACTTGTCACTTCGCCGTAGCTTCGGGAGAACAGGGCCTACCCCGGCAGCTCGAAGCCTCGGCGAAGTAGCCCAGCCCCAGCAAGATCAATCTCAGCGGCACTTTCTGCACCGCAACTACTCACACCCGGACCACCGTCCCGGTCGGTATCACCACCACCTCCGCCGACCGTGCTCTCGCCGACCCCACGGCCGGCCGACGCCTGCCCCACCGATACCGGCCGCGGCTTCCAGCGCGCCGAACACCTCCAGCAGACCCCCGGAACGCCCACGCCCACCAACTGCTCCAGCCCTACCGCAGCGACACCGAATCCCTCCACCAACAGCGCGATTCCAGTCTGTGGAACCGCCGCACGGTCTCCTACGGGCCGGAGCGGCAGAAAGTCCTCGTCTTCGGTTTCACCCTCGCCCACAACGCCACCAGCCACCGCCTCCACCATGAGCGGTCGGGGCCGGGCGCAGCCTCAGGGGGCGCGCCCGAACGCGAACGGTAAAGGCGTTCCGCTGCGCCACTGGTGTCGAAGGCCAGTTGGGCTGAGGGGCCGATTGGGGCATGTGAGGTGTCCGAGCACGTGGTGACACGGTGGTCAGCCAGTGCGCCCGACAAGATGAGCTCCAGAGCGAAAGCGCGCCTCGGGGTCCAGCGGGCGCCACCGCCGTACTCACGCGAGGAGAGCAGGGTATGAGAAGGACGAGTATTGGCCTGGCCGTTTGTGCGTGCGTCCTGGTCTGCGATGGTCCGGCATCGGCGGATGCCGGTGGTCACGGCGCGGCGGTGCGGTCCCCGGGTGTGCTGACGGGCGACCTTGTGCAGATCCCGGTTCACGCCCCGATGAACAAGTGCGGGGACACGGGCAACCTCGTCGGATTGCTCAATCCGACGTCCGGCGGCGTCTGCGACATCGGCTCGGGCGGGCACGGTCATGCGTCCGGGGGTGCGGTGAGCCGTGGCGCGGCCGTTGGCTCCCCGGGTGTGGTCTCGGGTGACACTGTCCAGGCTCCGATCAGCATTCCCGTGAACTTCTGTAACGCGACGGGCAACCTCGTCGGTTTGCTCAACCCGACGTCCGGCGGCGTTTGCGCTACCGACTGACCTCCGTCGTGCCGCACCACTGGCCGGCTCGGTGCAGAGGTATGGGAAGGGGGGCGCCGGGCCGCTGGCAGACCGAGTCTCTCCTCGTGCTCGGCCGCGTTTTCCAGTGGCCTGAACGACTCCCTCATGTGCCGATGCCGGCCAGTGGGGAGTGGCGTGAGCGGGCGGCAGGCAGCCGGGGACCGGCTGTGCGGGCGAGATGGTGCAAGGTGGCACGCAGGGCGGCTTCCGTCCGGGCAGGGGTGGGCGTGGGCATGCCCGGCACGGTCGGGTCGGGGAATGCCGGCGCCCGGTTGACGGCTGTGGCGTGGAGGAGCATCTGCGTCAGCCGGTAGCAGGTGGTCGCGGTGCCGGGCCGGCCGGCGAGCCGGCCGATGCGGCGCAGGGCTTCCGCGGGCTCGACGCACTGTGCCTGCGGCAGGCCGGTGATGCCGTGTTCCGGGCGCACCCGGTCGATGAGTTCGGTCACGCGAGCGCACGTGGACGAGGCGGTGCCGCTGGTGAGCCAGTACGTCCCCGAAGGCGCCGCCGGGTCCGTCATGATGTGGACGGCCTGGGCCACGTGGTCGGAGGGGACGACGTCGAAGACGGTGGCGCCGGCCAGTGGGACGAAGGGCACGAGCCCGGCGAGGGTGTAGAGGAAGCCGCCGCAGAGCCCTTGGACCGTGGGCAGGTGTCCGGTGCGGGAGTCTCCGACGACCATGGAGGGCTTGAGGATGACGACGTCCGCGTCACTGTCGGCCAGGAGCTTTTCCGCGGCGACTTTGGTGTCGATGTAGTGGGCCACGGGCAGCCCGGCCGCTCCGGCGTAGGCGGCGATGTTCTCGCGAACCACCGTGGAGCAGGCCGTGAACGCACTGGAGATATGGATCAGCCGGGCCCCGGCGTGTACGGCGAAGCGGGCCACCTGCTCGGTGCCGGTGACGTTGACCGAGGTGGTGTGACGCGCGTCGGAGCGGAAACCGGTGGCGGCCGCGCTGTGCACGACGGTGTCGACCCGGCGGGCGAGCGTCCGGTAGGTGTCGGCGTCCAGGCCGAGACGGGGCCGTGTGATGTCCCCGGCGAGGGAGGGTGCGTCGACCGGGGTGCGGTGAGTGAGCACGATGATGTCGTGGTGCTGTCGCAGGCGAGCCAGGAGGGCGGTGCCCACCACCCCTGCGGCGCCCGTGATCAGCACGGTGTGGCGGGGCACGTGGCGCTCTCCTTCGCGGTCAGCAGGTGGTCCTCGGGACGGAACTCGCGCAGCAGGCGTCGGTAGGCCCCCACCGAACGGGGCCATACCGCCGTGTTCTCCCCTGTGCGCGGGTCGAGGTACCAGTTGCCGCAGCCCGTCGCCCAGGCCGTCCCGGCCGTGTGCACGCGCATTCGTTCGCGGTAACGCGCCAAGGCGTCCGGTGATGCCTCGATGGCCTGCGCGTCGTGCTCACGCAGGTTCCGGAGGCAGGTCACCAGATAGTCCAACTGCGCTTCCAGCAGCGGGATCTGGGAGGTGTGCCCCACGCCGCTGTTCGGGCCGAGCAGGAGGAAGAGGTTGGGGAAGCCCGGGACCGCCACGTTGTTGTAGGCCGTCATCCCCGTGGCCCAGTGCTCGGCCAGGGTGCGCCCGCCGGTGCCGGTGAGACGGTGGGAGATGGGCGGGTCGAAGACCCGGAAGCCGGTGCCGAAGACGATGACGTCGGCGGGGCGGCGGACGCCGTCGGATGTCGTGATGCCATGCGCGTCGATCTCCCGGACGGGCTGGGTGACGATGTCGACGTTGGGTCGGACGATGGCCGGGTAGTAGTCGTTGGCCAGCAGGACGCGTTTGCAGCCGAAGTGGTAGCCGGGCCGGGTGAGGTCGCGCAGTGCGGCCGCCTTGACCCGCAGGCGCCGGTGCAGGTGGGCGACGGCCCCGGGCAGCACCATGCTCCACCGGTAGCGTGGCCTGAAACCCATGCCCGACACCTCGCGGGCCCAGTACGCGGCGTGGCGCAGCAGGTGGTGCAGTACGGGGATCCGGCGCAGGACGGCTCGTTCACCGGCTGTGGTGCGGCGTTGCAGGCGGGGCAGGACCCATGGTGGCGTGCGCTGGTAGACGTCCAGTCGTGCCGCGTGCCGCTGGAGGTGGGGGATGCACTGGACGGCGGAGGCCCCGGTGCCGATGACCGCGACCCGCTTGTCCGAGAGGTCGATTTCGTGGTTCCAGCGGGCGGTGTGGAAGGCGGTCCCGCGGAAGAGGTCCAGGCCGGGCAGATCGGGGATGTGGGGGGTGCCGAGCAGTCCGGTGGCGACCACGACGACGGAGGCGCTGCAGGGCCCTCGGCCGGTCTCGAGGTCCCACCGGCCTTGGGCCGTGTTCCAGCGCGCGGAGACGACCTCGCAGTTCGTCCGCAGCCGCGGGCGCACGCCGAAGCGGGTGGCGCATTCGTCGAGGTAGTCGAGGACCTCGCGCTGCTCCGGCAGACTGGTGCGCCATGCCGGATTGGGGGCGAAGGAGAAGGCGAACAGGTGGCCCGGGACATCGCACGCGGCACCGGGATAGGTGTTGTCGCGCCAGACGCCGCCCAGGCGGCCGGCTCTCTCCAGCACCAGCACGTCCTGGAATCCGGCCTGGGCCAGGCGGGCGGCGGCGCCGATGCCGGAGTAGCCGCTGCCGATGACGGCGACCTGGACGTGGTCGGGCAGGGTGTCTTCGCTCATGGTCGTGCTCCTGCCGTGGACTGGCCCATTCCGGACCGCATGTAGTGGAGGGTGACGGGCGGGGGCG
>NZ_JBPQTX010000344.1:0-7253 GCF_051386555.1 Streptomyces sp. URMC 126 | reverse complement strand
CGGGATGACGGGTGGGGCGGGCGCGGGTCCGCTTGGCGGTCGGGGTGGCGGCGGTACGTCGGGGACTTCCGGTGCTTCCGGCGCTTCAGGGGCTATTGGGTCGCCGCACTCGTCGGCCACGCCCCGCGCTGGTGCGGCCGGACTTCCGACGCGCGGTAACGGGGGCGCCTCTACGTCCGGCCCGGGCGACGCCCGGCGGCCGTCCGCCGGGGGAACGCCGGCTGCCGGACCGCCGGTTTCCCGGCCGTCCGGCGCCGGTGCGTCCGGTACCGGGGCGCTCGGAACGCCCGGGGCCGAGTCCTTCGGCACCGCACCCTCCACGCCGCCTCCCGCCGAGGCCCCCGCGCCGTCCGCCGGGACCACCGCCGGTGGCCTGCCCAAGCGCCGCCGACGCCGCCCTGCCGGCCCACCGGCCGGCTCCTCACCCCTGCCTCCCGAGCCCCCGGCACCCACGGCCCCGGAGCGCACGCCCGAGGAGACCGCCCGCCGCATGGGCGCCTTCGCCCGCGGCACGCGCTCCGGCCGCGCGGGCCGGTCCGCCGGGTCCGACCCCGGTCGGCCCGACGCGGGGCTCGGCCGCTCGGCCGAGGCCGTGGATCGGCCGGACGCCGGGGCCGACACCGGTCCGTACGCCGCGTCGGACGGCCGGAGTGTCTTTGCCCCCGGGCAGCCCGCCTCTGGGCACACCGTTGCCGAGGGCGTCGGCGGCTCTGCCGGTGCGGCTGGGCGTGCTGTCGATGGGACCGGTCGTGCTGTCGGGGATGCCGATCGGCGTGGCGGTGGCGCTGGTCCGTACGCGGGGTCGGCCGGTGGGGATGTGTTTGCCCCCGGGCAGCCCGCCTCTGGACACACCGGTGATGAGAGCGTCGGCGGCTCTGCTGGTGCGGCTGGGCGTGCTGTCGGGGGCGCCGACCGGCGTGGCGACGGCGCTGGTGCGCACGCCGCGTCGGCCGATCGAAGTGTCTTCGCCCCCAGGCAGCCCACCGCTGACCACACCGCCCCCGCCGAGACCGCCGGCCGTGTTGCCGGATCCGCCGCCCGGTCCGTCGACGCCGAGGGCGTCGATTCGCACGCCGAGGCCGCCGGTCGGAACGCCTTTGGCCCCGGCCGTTCCTTCCACGGGCAAGCCGGCGCCGAGGCTGCCGAGCCGTCCGTCTTCAACCCCGGCAGCGGCCGGTCCGCCGAGGCTGCCGGGCCGACCGGCTCCGATGCCGGCCGAACCGCCGGAGAGGCCGGGCCGAGCGTCTTTGGCAGCGGCCAAGCCGGCACCGCCGCCGCTGAGACCGCAGGCCGTTTCGCCGAAGCCGCCGACCGGTCCGCCGAGTCCGCCGGTCGCTTCGTCGACGGCGTCGGTCCGTACGCGGGGGCCGTCGACCGGCAGCCGGACACCGGCACCCGTTCCGCCGACAGCACACCCCGTGCCCCGGGGGACACCCCCCGCCCTACCGGGAACCCTCCGCGAGCCCAGGAACCTGCGGGCACCCGGAACCGGGCGCCGGGCCGCGAGCCGCTGCCCACCGGTGACTCCGCACCCGCGCGCCCGGCCGCCGCGGACCCGCATCAGGGAGCGCCCGGTGCGCACCCGGGCGAGGGTGTCGCCCGCCCGTACTCCGCCGCGCCCGGCCGGCCTGCCGAGGCCCCCGCACCCGCCCGTCCGGCTGGCGCGGACTCGTATCAGGGTGCGTCCGGTGTGTACCCGGGCGAGGGTGTCGCCCGCCCGTACTCCGCCGCATCCGGTCGGTCCGCCGAGGCCCCCGCACCCGCGCGTCCGGCCGCTGCGGACTCGTACCCGGGTGCGTCCGGTGCGTACCCGGGCGAGGGCGCTGCGGACCCGCCCCCTGCCGTGTCCGGCCGGCTTGCCGAGCCCCCGGCACCCGCCCGTCCGGCCGCTGCCGACCCGCACCAAGGGGCGCCAGGCGCGTACCCGGGCGAGGGCGCTGCGCACCCGTACCCCGCCGCATCCGACCGGCCTGCCGGTGATCTCGCGCCCGCGCCTCCGGTCGTCGGAGACTCGTATCCGGGCGAGGGTGTCGCGGACGCGAACTCCGCCGCGCAGGGCCGGCCTGCCCACGCGCCCGAACGCCCGGGCGCTGCCGGCTCGCGCCAAGGCGTGTCCGGCGCGTACCCGGGCGAGGGTGCCGGGGACGCGTATCCCGCCGGATGGGACCGGGCTGCCGGTGACCCTGCGCTCGCGCGTCCGGCTGCTGGGGACTCGTTTCCGGGCGAGGGTGTCGCGGACGCGAACCTCGCCGCGCAGGGCCGGCCTGCCCACGCGCCCGAACGCCCGGGCGCTGCGGACCCGCACCAAGGCGCGTCCGGTGTGTATCCGGGCGAGGGTGTCGTGGACGCGTACCCTGCCGCATCCGGCCGGCCTGCCGGTGGCCCCGCGCCCGCGCGTCCGGCCGCCGGGGATTCGTACCAGGGTGCGCCCGGTGCGTACCCGGGTGAGGGCGTCGTGCGCCCGTACTCCGCCGCGCCCGGTCGGTCCGCCGGGTCCCCGGCGTCCGCGCGTCCGGTCGCCGGAGACTCGTCTCCGGGCGAGGGTGTCGCGGACGCGAACCCCGCCGCGCCCGGCCGGCCGGCCAGTGATCCCGCGCCTGCGCGTCCGGCCGTCGCGGACTCGTACCAGGGTGCGCCCGGTGCGTACCCGGGCGAGGGCGTCGTGCGCCCGTACTCCGCCGCGCCCGGTCGGTCCGCCGGGTCCCCGGCGTCCGCGCGTCCGGTCGCCGGAGACTCGTCTCCGGGCGAGGGCGTCGCGCGCCCGTACCCCGCCGCGCCCGGTCGGCCCGCCGGTGACCCCGGACCGTACTCCCTCCCGGACGGGCAGTCCGCCCCCGAGCCCGCAGAAGACGAAGGGAACCCGCACGCGTGAACGACCACCTGAACAACGATCTGGCCTGGATGCTGGACGAGGTCGTGAAGATCCCCGAGGCCCGCCACGCGATCCTGCTGTCCGCCGACGGGATGCTGCGCGCCCACTCCGCGGGCATCGCGCGCGACGAGGCGGAGCGCCAGGCGGCGGCTCTCTCCGGGCTCCAGTCCATCAGCCGGTCCACGGCCGACTTCTGCACCCACCCGGCCCGGCACGAGACGCCCTGGCGGCAGACGCTCGTGGAGTTCGCGCACGGCTACGTGTTCCTCATCGCCGCGGGCCCCGGCGCCTACCTCGCCGTCTCCGCGACCGAGAACGTCGACATGGAGGCCGTCACCTACCGCATGCAGAAGACGGTCGACCGGCTGGGCAAGGAACTCGTCAGCCCGCCGCGGCACGACGCCGGGTGGCAGGGCGGCCCCGGCAGCCCGGCGTGACCCCGGCCGCGCCCCGGCGCGACAGGGGGCTGGTACGGCCGTACGTCGTCACGGAGGGCAGGTCCCACCCGACCCGCAACACCTTCGACCTGGTCACCCTGGTCATGGCGCACGGCGACCGGCCGCTCGACGGGCTCAGCCCGGAGAAGTACCGCCTCATGGAGCTCTGTCTCGGCGGCGCCCTGTCCGTCGCCGAGATCGCCGGCTACCTCCAACTGCCCGTCAGTGTCACCAAGGTGCTGCTGAGCGATCTCGTGGACAGCGGCCACCTCAGCACCAGGGCGCCCATCCCCTCGGCACGACTGCCCGAGGCCCAGATACTCCAGGAGGTGCTCGATGGACTCCGCGCTCGCCTCTGACCGCGGCGTGCCGCACCACGGCGTGTCGTACGGCGGCGTGCCGTACGGCGGTGACGCGTCCGGCGGCGTCTATCTGCGCGGGACCGTCCGCACCGCGGTCAAGCTGCTCGTCGTCGGTCACTTCGGCGTGGGCAAGACGACCTTCGTCGGCGCGCTGTCGGAGATCCGTCCGTTGCGCACCGAGGAGACGATGACGCAGGCCGGCGCACACGTGGACGACCTCGCCGGGCTCGACGGCAAGACCACCACCACGGTCGCCATGGACTTCGGCCGGCTCACCCTCAGCGACAGCCTCGTCCTCTATCTCTTCGGCGCGCCCGGCCAGCAGCGCTTCGCCCGCCTCTGGCTGGACATGACCCAGGGAGCCCTCGGCGCGCTCGTCCTCGCGGACACACGGCGGCTGGAGCAGTCCTTCGACGTCATGGAGACGCTGGAGGAGCACGGCCTGCCGTACGCCGTGGCCGTCAACCACTTCGACGACGCGCCGGTGTTCCCGGAGGAGGAGATCCGCGAGGCCCTCGACCTGCTCCCCGAGACTCCGCTGGTCACCTGTGACGCCCGGGACCGGATCTCGGCGACGCGCGCCCTGATCACCCTCGTGGACCACTTGCACGCCCGTACCGCTCAGGAGCCCGTGTGACCCCTGTGTCCCGTGTGAACCGGACTCCGGCCGAGTCCGGTATGAGCCAGGCCCCTGCCGAGCCCCGCATGAGCCGGACTCCGGACTCCGGCCCGCCGCCCGGCTGCCCTGCCCACCAGGCCGGTGCGGCCTCCCACCAGACCCCAACGGCCTCCCATCGGGCCCCCGAAACCCCCGGGGCCCCCGAGGTCACCCCACTCCACGGACCCGACTTCGCCGCCGACCCGCACGCCGTCTACCGGCGGCTGCGCCGGTACGGCCCGGTCGCCCCCGTCGAGCTCGCGCCGGGCGTCCGGGCCCACCTCGTCACCGACTACCGCGCCGCCCTGGACGTACTGCGCAGCCCCGAGGCGTTCGCCAAGGACGCCCGTCGCTGGCGCGCCCTGGCCGACGGCCGCGTCGCGGCGGACAATCCCGTCGTGCCGATGATGGCGTACCGGCCCAACTGCCTGTTCAGCGACGGCGAAGCCCACCAGCGGCTGCGCCAGGCGGTCACCGACAGCCTGGAGCGCATCGACCCCAACGCCCTCCGCGGTTACGTGGAGCGCAGCGCGGACGTGCTCATCGACCGGTTCACCGAGGCCGGCGAGGCCGACCTGCTCGGCGCCTACGCCAAGGTGCTGCCGCTGCTCGTCTTCAACCAGCTCTTCGGCTGCCCGCCCGCGCTGGGCGACCGGCTCGTCGAGGGCATGTCCGGGATCTTCGACGGCGTCGACGCCGAACGCGCCAACGCCCTCGTCACCACCACGCTCACCGAGCTCATCGCCCTCAAACGCCGGCAGCCCGGCGCGGACATGACCTCGTGGCTGATGGCCCACCCGGCCCGGCTCACCGACGAGGAGATGATCCACCAGCTGGTGGTGCTGATGGGCGCGGGCACCGAGCCCCAGCAGAACCTCATCGCCGGCGCCCTGCGGCTGCTGCTCTGCGACGACCGGTTCGCGGGCGACCTGGCCGGCGGCAGCATGCCCGTCGACGACGCCCTGGACGAGGTGCTCTGGCTCGACCCGCCGATGGCCAACTACGGGGTCCACTACCCGACGGCCGACCTCGACTTCGGGGGCGTGCGACTGCGCGCCGGCGAACCCGTCGTCGTCAGCTTCGCCGCCGCCAACACCGACCCCGCCCTGCGCCCGGAGCCCCACTCCGGGCAGCGCACCGGCAACCGCGCCCACCTCGCGTGGAGCGCGGGGCCGCACCACTGCCCGGCCAAGGACCCGGCCCGGCTGATCGCCTCCGCCGCCGTGGAACGCCTCCTCGACCGGCTGCCCGACCTGGAACTGGCGGTTCCGGCCGACCGTCTGGCGTGGCGGCCCGGCCCCTTCCACCGGGCCCTGACCGCGCTGCCCGTCCGCTTCCCGCCCCAGCCCGTGCCGGCCGCCGCGCCCACGCCCGGCCGCCACACCAGGACCGCGGGAGGCGCCGGGCACCCGGGCAGCGCCGGGCATCCGGGCAGCGCCGGGCATCCGGGCAGCGCCGGACACCCGGGCAGCACCGGGCACCCGGAAGGCACCAGGCACCCGGGGAGCGCGCCCGGCCGGTCCGTGCCGCACCCCTCCGCCGTACCCACCCCGTCCGCGGCGACCACCCTTGCCGCCGCCCCCTCCACCTCTCCTTCCTCAAGCACCACCACAACCCCATTCGTCACCTCCGCCGCCGACACCCTCGGCGCCGACACCTCGGGAGACCGCAGATGGAACGTCCCGCCTGCCCCGTCACGATCGATCCCTCCGGCCGGGACATCCACGGCGAGGCCGCCCGCATCCGGGCCCACGGACCGGCGGTCCCCGTGGAGCTCCCTGGGGGCGTGGTGGCGTGGGCGGTGAGCTCCCAGGCGCTGCTCAAGCGCCTCCTCACCGACCCTCGCGTCTCCAAGGACCCGCGGCAGCACTGGCCGGCCTGGATCAACGGTGAGGTCTCGCCGGAGTGGCCCCTCTACACCTGGGTCGCCGTGCAGAACATGTTCACCGCCTACGGGCCCGACCACCGGCGCCTGCGCTCCCTCGTCGCCAAGGCGTTCACGGCCCGCCGCACGGCCGCCCTGCGCCCCCGTGTCGAAATGATCACCGCCGACCTGCTGGACGGCCTGGCCGCCGCCGAGCCCGGCACGGTCGTCGACCTCCGCGAGGGCTACGCCTACCCGCTGCCCATCCGGGTCATCTGCGAGCTCATGGGCATCGACGACGAGGACGCCCGCGAGGGCCTGCGCCGCTGCGTCGACTCGATCTTCCACACCTCCGCCGACCCCGCCGAGGTCACCGCCACCTACACCGAGATCTACCGGCTGCTCGGCGAGCTCGTCGCCGCCAAGCGCGAGAAGCCCGGCGACGACATGACCAGCGTCCTGATCTCGGCCCGCGACGACGAGGACGGCACCCGGCTCAGCGAGCAGGAACTGGTCGACACCCTGCTGCTGGTGATCAGCGCGGGACACGAGACCACCGTCAACCTCCTCGACAACGCCATCCACCTGCTGCTCACCCACCCCGAGCAGCTCGCCCTCGTCCGCTCCGGGCAGGCCGGCTGGGACGACGTCGTCGAGGAGGCGCTCCGCGTCCAGGCGCCCGTCGCCAACCTCCCGCTCCGCTACGCCGTCGAGGACATCACGCTCGACGACGGGACGGTCCTGCGCGAGGGCGACGCGATCGTCGCCGCGTACGCCGCCGCCGGCCGCGACCCCGAGCTGTACGGCGACGGGGCGGCCGTCTTCGACGTGACACGTGCCACGAAGGACCACCTCGCCTTCGGCCACGGCGCCCACTTCTGCCTCGGCGCCCCGCTCGCCCGGCTGGAGGCCGCCGTCGCGCTGCCCGCCCTCTTCGCCCGTTTCCCGAAGCTGCGCCTCGCCCCGGAGGCCGGGGGCCTGGAGCCGGTGGACTCCTTCATCTCCAACGGACACCGGTCCCTCCCGGCCCTCCTGCACGGCTGACCGGCTCCCGCCCGCC
>NZ_JBPQTX010000343.1:0-7277 GCF_051386555.1 Streptomyces sp. URMC 126 | reverse complement strand
GCCGTCACCGGCGCCGAGGGGTTCATCGGATCGCACCTGGTCGAGGCGCTCGTCGCCGACGGCCACAAGGTGCGGGCCATGGTGCAGTACAACTCCTTCTCGTCTTACGGCTGGCTGGAGACCCTTCCCGGGGAGACTCTGGACGCCGTCGAGATCGTCCTCGGCGACGTCCGCGACCCCGGCTCCGTCCGGGACCTGGTCAAGGGCGCCGACACCGTCTACCACCTGGCCGCGCTGATCGCGATCCCGTACTCCTACCGCGCCCCGCACAGCTATGTGGAGACGAACGTCACCGGCACCCTCAACGTCCTGGAGGCCGTACGCCACCTGGACATCCCGCGCCTGGTCCACACCTCCACCAGCGAGACCTACGGCACCGCGCGGACCGTGCCGATCAGCGAGGACCACCCCATCAACACCCAGTCCCCGTACGCCGCTTCCAAGGCCGGCGGCGACCGGCTCGCCGACAGCTACCACGCGAGCTTCGAGACGCCCGTCGTCACCCTGCGCCCCTTCAACACCTTCGGCCCGCGCCAGTCCATGCGCGCCGTCATCCCCACGGTCATCGGGCAGGTCGCGGCGGGGGAGCGGACCATCACCCTGGGCGACCTGCGCCCCACCCGGGACTTCAGCTACGTCAAGGACACCGTGGCCGCCTTCCGCGCCGTCGGCACCGCGCCCGCCGAGCGCGTCGTCGGCCGCACCTTCAACTCCGGTACCGGACAGGAGATCTCCGTCGGCGACCTGGTCGGCCTGATCGGCAAGATCATGGGCACCGACCTCGACGTCCGCGAGGACACCACCCGGATCCGGCCCGCCGCCTCCGAGGTGATGCGCCTCGTCTGCGACGCCTCCCGGCTGCGCGCCGCCACCGGCTGGGCGCCCGCGCACAGCCTGGAGGACGGCCTCGCCGCCACCGTGGAGTTCTTCCGCGACCCGGCCAACCTGGCCCGCTACAAGACCGGCATCTACAACGTGTGACCGCACCCCCTGCGACCGCTTCCCCCGGTCCACGCCCCGCACCACCGATCCGTCCTTGTACGCCAGTCACCTCACCCGAGAGGAAACGGCACCCATGCACGCAGTGATCCTCGCCGGAGGCAAAGGCATCCGGCTGCGCCCCTACACCACCGCCCTGCCCAAGCCGCTCGTGCCCATCGGCGACCAGCACGCGATCCTGGAGATCGTGATGCGGCAGCTGGCCGGTGCCGGCTTCCACAGCTGCACCCTGGCCATCGGCCACCTCGGGCACATCATCCGCGCCTACGTCGGCGACGGCTCCCAGTGGGGCCTGCGCGTCGACTACACGACGGAGGAGAGTCCGCTGGGCACCATGGGCCCGCTGCTCACCATGCAGGACCGGCTGCCCGAGCACTTCCTGGTGATGAACGGCGACGTCCTCACCGACCTCGACTTCGCCGACGTCCTGCGCGCTCACCGCGCCTCCGGGGCGCCGCTCACCATCGCCACGTACGCCCGCAAGGTCAGCATCGACTTCGGCGTGCTGACCACCGAGGCCGGCCGGGTCACCGGTTTCACCGAGAAGCCCAGCATGGACTACCGCGTCTCGATGGGCGTCTACGGCGTCTCCCGCGACGCCCTGGCCCGCTACACACCCGGCCTGCCGCTCGGCTTCGACGAGCTGGTCCTGGACCTGCTCGC
Organism: Streptomyces sp. URMC 126; assembly: GCF_051386555.1. Lineage (NCBI taxonomy): Bacteria > Bacillati > Actinomycetota > Actinomycetes > Kitasatosporales > Streptomycetaceae > Streptomyces > Streptomyces sp. URMC 126. The sequence goes on along the minus strand of NZ_JBPQTX010000343.1, from coordinate 5,615 downwards.
CGCCGGGACGCCGCCGAACGCCTACGAGTTCGAAGGCTACTGGCTGGACATCGGGCGCCCCGACGACTACGACCGGGCCAACGCGGAGTTCTCCCACCGCCGCGACCTGCTGATCAAAGGAGCGTGAACGACCCGCATGCGGATCCTCGTCCTGGGCGCGACCGGCTTCCTCGGCCGGCACGCCGCCGAGCAGCTGCGCGCCCTCCCCGGCGCGCGGGTGCTCGACGGCGGCCGGTCGCCGGGCTCCGCCCTCCCGTGCGACCTGGCCGGCGCCGACGCCGCCGACCTGGCCGTCGCCCTGCGCGGGGCGGCCCCCGACGCCGTCGTCAACTGCGCGGGAGCCACCGGCGGCAGCGCCACCGTCCTCACCGCCACCAACGCGCGCGGCCCGGCCGTGCTCTGCGAGGCGCTGCGGCAGGCCGCCCCCAGCGCCCGGCTGGTGCACCTCGGGTCGTCGGCCGAGTACGGGGCGGGAGGCGGCGCCCGCTCGCTCACCGAGTCCGCCCCGGCCGCCCCGCTCGGCCTCTACGGGGCCACCAAGCTCGCGGGCACCCTCGCCGTCACCGGCTCCGGGCTCGACGCGCTCGTCCTGCGGGTGTTCAACCCGCTGGGCCCCGGCTCCCCGCCCGGGTCACTGCCGGGCCGGCTGGCGGAGGGGATCCGCGAGGCCGGGCCGGACGGCGTCGTCCGCACCGGCGACCTCTCCGCGCACCGCGACTTCGTCGACGCCCGCGACGTCGCCCGGGCCGTCGTGCTCGCCGTCACCGCTTCCGAGCCGGTGACCGGCGTGCTCAACATCGGCAGCGGCACGGCGCGCACGGCCCGCGAGGTCGCCGAGGGGCTGGCGCGGGCCGCCGGTTTCCGGGGGCGGTTCGCCGAGGACGGCGCCGGGTCGCCGCGCTCGGCGGCGCTGGCCTGGCAGCAGGCCGACGTCACGGCCGCCGAACGGACCCTCGGCTGGCGTCCCGAGCACCCGTTCGACACCACCCTCGCCGACCTCTGGGCCGCCGCCCGGACCCCGTCGGCGGGAGTGTCCCGGTGACAGCGCCGCCCGGCGGCCGACGGCTGCTGGTGCCGCTGTACGTCCACCCGGCGGTGGACCCCGGGGCGTGGGCGGCCCTGCTGCGGGCCGCCCCCGCGCTGCGCGGGGTCGTGCTCAACGCGGCCGACGGCCCGGGGCGGCGGCCCGACCCGGCGTTCCGCGACGCGGCCGGCCGGCTCCGGGACGCGGGGGTCCCGGTGCTGGGGTACGTGGACACCGGCTACGGGCGGCGGTCCCTCCGCGCGGTGCTGACGGACGTCCGCCGGCACCGCGGCTGGTACGGCGTCGACGGGGTGTTCCTCGACCAGGCGCCGACGGCACCCGCGTTCCTGCCCCGCTACCGCCGACTCGCGGCGCTGGCACGGGTGTCGGGGGCCCGTACGGTCGTGTTCAACCACGGGACGCACCCGGACCCCGGGTACGCCCGGATCGCCGACCTGCTCGTGACCTTCGAGGGACCCTGGGAGGCGTACCGCACGGCCGCCGTCCCCGCCTGGACGAAATCCCATCTCCCCTCCCGCTTCTGCCACTTGGTCTACGGTGTGCCGCAGGAGCGGGCCGACCACGTGTCCCGCACGGCCGGTTCGCGCGGTGCCGGAGTGCACTGCGCGGTACCGGGAAGGGGAGAGAATCCATGGCAGACCGCACCACCGCCGGACGCCTGAAAGCCGGCCCTCCGCGGGGCGAGTACCCGAAACCGGCCGGCAGCCGGCGCGGAGGGACCCGCCGGGCCCTCGGCGCCGGGGCCTTGACGGCCGCGGCCCTCCTCGTCGCCGTCGGCTGCTCGGCCTCGGGGGACCGGGAAGGCGCGGACCGGGCCGACGGGCCGGACGACGACGGGACGCCGAGTGCCTCGGCCGAGCACCGGCCCGGCGGCGAGGCGGGCGCCGGCCGTGCCGGGGGCCCGGGCGGGCCGGACCGGACGCCGGGGAAGCCCCGCCGGGGCGGGGGCTCCACGCCGTCCTCCGGCGGGCCGTCCGCCGCGCCGTCGACGCCGGAGGCCGGCTCGTCGTCCGGTCCGTCGTCCGATCCTTCGTCCGGCTCTCCGTCCGGTTCTTCCGCCGGCCGGGCGCGCTGGCAGCCGCGCCCCGGTACCCGCTGGCAGTGGCAGCTCGACGGGAAGGTCGACACCTCGGTGGACGTCCCCGTCTACGACATCGACGGTTTCGAGAACGACGCGGCGACCGTGGAACGGCTGCACGCCGACGGCCGCAAGGTCGTCTGCTACGTCAACGTGGGCGCGTACGAGGACTGGCGGCCGGACGCGAAGAAGTTCCCGGAGTCCGTGCTGGGCGAGGACAACGACGGCTGGAAGGGCGAGAAGTGGCTCGACATCCGGCGGCTCGACGTCCTCGGGCCCATCATGGCGGAACGTTTCGACATGTGCCGGAAGAAGGGGTTCGACGCCGTCGAGCCGGACCTGACCGAGGGGTTCAGAAACGAGACCGGCTTCCCCCTCACCGCCGCCCACCAATTGGCGTTCAACCGGATGGTCGCCCGGCTCGCCCATGAGCGCGGCATGGCCGTCGGACTGAAGAACGACCTCGACCAGATCCCGGAGCTCGTCGGCGACTTCGACTTCGCCGTGAACGAACAGTGCGCCGAATTCGGCGAATGCGACAAACTGTCGCCGTTCGTGCGGCGCGGCAAGGCGGTGTTCCACGTCGAATACAAGCTGGAACCGGGGGAGTTCTGCGGCCGGGCCAAGAATCTGGGGCTCAGTTCGATGCAGAAGAGACTCGGTCTCAGTTCCTGGCGTCGCCCCTGCTGAGAGGGGGTGGTACCGCCGGAATCAAACCCTCCGGCGAGCGTGAAGAACCTCACAGAACGCCGTTTCGACACCGGATTTCGCCGGTGGATGGTGCAGGATCATGCACCGAACGACCAAGAACCCGTCACAGAGGCGGGCGACCCGGGCGGACGCCGAGTCCTGCCGCCGCTCCGGGTGCGGACCGGATACACGCGGATCGGCAGGAGCGGGAGACCCAGGCAAGACGGACCACGATGGCGGTGGTTCTAGGGGTGAAGCCACATGGTGGCCGGGCAACTTTGTCAGCCCGAACCCGACAGGTCATCTTTCGCAGGCGGATGACGAAGGGCTTACTCGGCATGTCTGCGCTGCCTCGAATACCCGCGCTCATCTCCCGGGCCGGAACCGCATCGGCCCTCACCGCCGCCACCGTCGCGGCGTCCGTCCTGCTCCCCGGCATGGCCGGCGACGCCCAGGCGGCCACCCCCGGCTCCAAGGCCGTCAAGGTCGCGGCGTCCAAGAAGGGCTCCCCGTACCAGTGGGGTGCCACCGGGCCCAACCGCTTCGACTGCTCGGGCCTGACGCTCTACTCGTTCAAGAAGGCCGGCAAGAAGCTGCCCCGCGTGGCCGCCGACCAGTACAACGCCACGCGGCACATCTCGCGCGGCTCCCGCTCCGTCGGCGACCTGGTGTTCTTCCACTCCGGCAGCAACGTCTACCACGTGGGCATCTACGCGGGTGGCGGCAAGATCTGGCACGCTCCCGGCACCGGCAAGAAGGTCCGCCTGGAGAAGATCTGGACCAACAGCGTCTGGTACGGCCGCGTCCGCTGACGCCTTGGCGTCGCGACGCCGTGACGCCGTGACGCTGTGAAGACGCACCACCGGGGCCGACGCTCGATCGGCGGCGCCGGCCCCCGCTTCCGCATGACCCCTCACCAGGGCTCCGGCGGCCTCACCCCCGCGTCGAGGCCGCCCCACCCCGCCATGGCGGCTCTCACTCCGCCATGGCGGCCCGTATCGCCGAGGCCTTCTCGGCGGGGTGGTACCCGGACGGCACTCCCTCGGCCAGCAGGACGGTACCGAGGACGTGCGGCGTCCGGAGCGGGATCAGCTCCCGGTACGCGGGCGAGTCGTACCACTCCCGGGCCCGCGCCAGGTCCGGGAACTCGATGAGCACCAGGTCCCCCTCCCACGTCCCCTCACGGACGTCCAGCTCCCCGCCGTGCACCACGAACCGGCCCCCGAAGGGGTCGAGGGTGTCCTGGATCCGCTCGACGTACTCGACGACGTCCTGATGCGGGACGCTGCTGTGGAAGTGACCGAGGGCGTAAGCGGGCATCGTCGTCTCCTGACCTGGTGGCTCGGCGGCTCGTCGTGAACCCCACTCTGTCGCGCCGCGCGCGGCGGGGCCATTACCCGAAAGGTCATGGCCGGGAGCCTCGGGGACTCCCCGCCCCACCGCCAACAACCGCCCGGCTGCCCGCGTATGAGGGCGTCGAGAGACGGTGCGCCGCCGACGCGGGTCGTCGCTACCAGGTGCGCCCGCGAACTGGCCGTCTTCCGGGACAACTCCGCCCGCGAACCGCTCGACGACGCCTTCCACTTCCTCTTCCGTGTCCACGGCCTGGTGAACGCCGTGGTGGGCGACGAACCGCACAGCGCGCCGGAGGCGATGGAGACGGCCATCACACAACTCGGGTACCAGGGCCACCCGTTGAAGAAGTCCGACAAGCACGCGGCGGAATGGCAACGGCAGCGCCAACGACAGGAAGCCGATGTCGTGCCCGCGGAGTCGGGCATGGAAGGCCCTGGCGAGCGCCTCCCTCGGCACCCTCCCTCTGCGCGAAGCGCTGACCAGCACCGGGGGAGCAGGGGAAAACCCGATGTCGCCCCGCTTCGGCGGGTGATAGGCATCCGCCCATGGACGATCTCGTGACAGCCCGCCTCATCCTCCACTCCCTCACCGTCCCCGAGGCCGAGAACATTGCCGCCGAGCGCCCCGAGCGGCTCCCGCACTGGGTGCCCGGTTACCCGGAGGAGGACGACGTCAGGGCCTCCCTCCGGTTCCTCGAGGCGGTGGCGGAGTACGGGCCCGGGCGGCATCCGGGGGCGTACGAGATACGGAGCCGGGAGGACGGGCGGGTGGTCGGAGGGCTGGACTTCCACGGGCCTGCCGACGAGGACGGGGCCGTCGTCGTCGGCTACGGACTGCTGCCCGCCGAGCGCGGCAAGGGGTACGCCTCCGAGGCGCTGCGCGCCGCGCTCGCGGCGGCGCGGGCGCGGGGGATCCGCCGGGTGAAGGGCGATGCCGACCACGACAACGTCCCCTCCCACCGCGTCATGACGGCCGCCGGGATGCGGAAAGTGGGAGAGGACGAGAAGGTGACGTACTACGAGACCGCGTGGGAGGGCGACGCGGTCGCCGGCGCCGGGGAGCCGGGGGCGCGTCAGGCGGCGTCCACGTAGACCCAGGCACCGTCCTCACGGACGAAACGGCTCAGTTCGTGCTGCGCGTCCTCGTGACCGCGCACCACGCAGTGGGCGCGGAACTCCACCGTTCCCTCCTGGTGGAAGGCCGTGCCGGCCTCGGTGCCGAGGATCTCCAGGCCCGTCCAGCGCACTCGCGGGTCGAGGTCGAGCGACGCGGGCCGGGTGGTCGAGTGCCAGGTGCGCAGGAGGTACGCCGCGTCGCCGACGGCGAAGGCGCTGTAGCGGGAGCGCATGAGGCGCTCGGCGGTGGGGGCCTGCTTGCGGCCGTCGTGGAAGGCGCCGCAGCAGTCGCCGTAGGGGGCGTCGAGGCCGCAGGGGCAGGGGGTGGTGG
>NZ_JBPQTX010000342.1:0-7310 GCF_051386555.1 Streptomyces sp. URMC 126 | reverse complement strand
ACAGGCAGTGGGGAAGTCGAGGGCGAGGGGGAGGGACCTGGTGACGGAGTCCGCGCCGGTCGTACCGGAGCCTGGTCCTGAGCCCGGCTGTGAGTCCGGTTGTGAGCCCGGCCCCGCGCCCGGTCGTCAGCCCGGCCCTGCCCCCGGTCGTCAGTCCGGTCCCGCGCCCGGCCTTGGGCCCCGTCCTGAGCCCCGCCCCGAGACCGCGCCCCGACGCCTGCCCGAGTCCGCGCCGGTCATCGAGACGCGAGGGCTGACCAAGCGCTACCGTGGCGGCCAGCTCGCGGTGGACGGCCTCGACCTCGTCGTGCCGCGCGGCAGCGTGTTCGGGTTCCTCGGCCCCAACGGATCGGGCAAGACGACGACGATCCGGATGCTCATGGGGCTGATCGAGCCCACGTCGGGCCAGGCCCGGGTGCTCGGCGAGCCGATGCCGCGGGCCGGCGGGCGGGTGCTGCCCCGGGTGGGGGCGCTCATCGAGGGCCCCGCCCTCTACGGGTTCCTCTCCGGCCGCGACAACCTCGTCCGGTACGACGCCGCCGACCCCACGGCCGACCCGCGCACGCGGGCCGCCCGGGTGGCGTCGGCCCTGGACCGGGTGGGCCTGTCCGGAGCGGCGGGCAAGAAGGCCCGCGCGTATTCGCTCGGCATGAAGCAGCGGCTCGGCCTGGCCGCCGCCCTGCTCCAGCCGCGCGAGCTGCTGGTCCTGGACGAGCCGACCAACGGCCTCGACCCGCAGGGCATGCGCGAGATCCGGGCCCTGGTGCGGGGGCTGGCCGCCGAGGGCACCACCGTTTTCCTCTCCTCCCACCTCCTCGACGAGATCGAGCAGGTCTGCTCGCACGCCGCGGTGATGGCCCGCGGCCGGCTGCTCACCCAGGGCACGGTCGCGGACCTGGCCTCGTCCACCCGCGGCCGGCTGGCCGTCACCACCCCCGACACGGCGGACGCGGTCCGCGTCCTCAAGGAGCACGGCGTGAACGATCTGGTGGTCGCCGACGACCGCGTCACCGGCGAACTGCCCACCGGCACCCCGCCGCCCGACCTCGCGGACCTCAACGCCGCGCTGGTCCGGGCGGACGTCCGGGTGCGCTCGTTCGGCACCGAACGGGTCTCGCTGGAGGACGCTTTCGTGGCGCTCACCGGGGAGGGCTTCGATGTCGCGGGCTGAGCCGGGGGCGGTCCCCGCGCCCGCCGCCCGTCCCCCGCGCGCGGCCTGGCGGCTGTCCCTCTTCCGCAACGAGATCACCACCGTCTTCCGGCGCTGGCGAACGCTCGCGCTGCTCGGTGTGCTCGCCGCCGTGCCGGTGCTCGTCGGGATCGCGGTCAAGATCGAGACGAGCGACGGGGACGGCTCGTTCGGCACCGGCGACGGCGGCGAGGGCCCGGCCTTCGTCAGCCAGGTCACCAACAACGGCCTCTTCCTCGTCTTCGCCTCGCTCGCCGCGACGCTGCCGTTCTTCCTGCCCATGGCCATCGGCGTGATCGCCGGGGACTCGATCGCCGGCGAGGCGGGCACCGGGACCCTGCGCTACCTGCTGGTCGCCCCGGCCGGCCGCACCCGGCTGCTGCTCGCCAAGTTCACCACGACCCTCGTCTTCTGCCTGGCCGCCACCCTCGTCGTCGCCTGCTCCGCGCTGCTCGCGGGAGCGCTCCTCTTCCCGCTCGGGGACGTGACGCTGATCAGCGGGACGACGGTGTCCTTCGGTGAGGGGCTGCTGCGGGGCGTCGCCATCGCCGGGGTGGTGGCCGCGTCCCTGATCGGCGTCGCGGCGCTCGGCCTCTTCGTCTCCACGCTCACCGGCAGCGGCATCGCGGCGATGGCGACGACCGTGGGGCTGCTGATCACGGTGCAGATCCTGGACCAGTTCCCGCAACTGCACACCATCCAGCCGTACCTCTTCCCGCACTACTGGCTGAGCTTCTCCGACCTGCTCCGTGACCCCGTCTACTGGGACCAGATCGGACGGAACCTCGGCCTCCAGGGGCTGTACGCGGCGGTGTTCGGGTCGGCGGCGTGGGCGCGGTTCACGGCGAAGGACGTCACGGCGTGACGACGCGGGGGGGGCCGCCGTGCGACCCGCCCCGCGCCACCGGGCTCAGAAGGTGAGCTTCCAGCTGTTGACGGTGCCGGTGTCCTGGGCGGCGACATCCTGGACGCGGAGCTTCCAGGTGCCGTTGGCCGTCTCGGACGAGGCGTCGACGGTGTACGTGGCGACGACGTCGGACGCCGAGTCGTTGGCGCTCGACCCCTTCAGCCGGTACGAGCGCCCGCTCGGCCCGACGAGGTCGACGGTGAGGTCGCCCCGGTAGCTGTGCTTGATGTCCACGGCCACCTTGAGCGCGGCCGGGGCGTTGCCGGTGAGACCGCTGACCGTGATCGGGGACTCGACGGCCGGCCCGTTGTCGGGGATGGCGACGGGCGACTTGCTCTCGAAGCTGGTGCCGCCGGGCGGCTGGGTGGACCCGCCGCCGCTGAGCTTCCAGACGGCGCCCGCGATGGCGGTGCTGTTGGTGCCGAGCGCCTTGTCGTCGATGTTCGAGAGGGTGTCGCAGGAGCGGTGGTAGCAGCTGTCGAACGCCCTGCCCGCCGTGCCGCCCCAGTTACGGGCCTGAGCGGCGGTCTTGATGTAGTCCGCGCCGCTGAACAGGCCGCCCACGCGGATGCCGGCCTGCTGGAACGGCGCGTGGTCCGAGCGTCCGTCGCCCTCGGTGTCGATCTCGGTGGCGATCTTCCGGGCGGCGAACCAGTCCTCGAAGAGGGTCTTCAGCGACGCGTCGTACCCGTAGACGAAGTAACCGGGGTTGGGCGACCCGATCATGTCGAAGTTGAGATACGCGTCGATCTTCGACCGCTCGGTGGAGGGGAGTTGGTTGACGTAGTACGAGGAGCCGCGCATGCCGAGCTCCTCCGCGCCCCACCAGCCGAAGCGCAGGTGCTTGTCCGGCTTGTAGCCGGTCCTGGCCACGGTGAGCGCCACTTCGAGGACGCCGGCGGACCCGGACCCGTTGTCGTTGATCCCCGGCCCGGCGCTCACGGAGTCGAGGTGCGACCCGGCGAACACGACGTGGTTCGCGTCCCCGCCCGGCCAGTCGGCGATCAGGTTGTACCCGGTGGCACCACCGGTGGTGAACTGCTGCACGGTCGTCTTGTAACCGGCCGCGTCCAGCTTCGACTTCACGTAGTCGAGCGACGCTTTGTAGCCGGCGCGGCCGTGGGCGCGGTTGCCGCCGTTGGCGCTGGCTATGGACTGCATCTGACTGAGGTGCGCTTTGACGTCGGCCGAGGGTATCTCGGGCGCGTCGGCGGCCCGTGCCGCCGTGGTGACTGCCGTAGCCGGTGCGGCGATGGCCGGAGACGCGCCGATGAGCGTCGCCGCCACGGCCGCACCACACGCCAGCAGACCGGCGGACCGGCGGCGTCTTCGGGGGCTGGTGGGCAGGGTGGGACCTTGGACATCAAGCATGGGGGGCTCCCGTCCTTTTGACGTGCCCATGATGTTCAAGGGGTTTTCGGAGATCGGTCAAGGGCGAAATCCGGACACGGGGGTTCGGTATCCGGATATCGGGCGGAGCACCCATCCCCGCGTGCGCGGGGGCCACGTCCAGACGTTCGCGTCGCCGACCACGCTCGCGGGACCACCCCCGCGTGCGCGGGGACCACGAAGGCGTCCCTGATTTCGCGTTGGAGTCCCCGGGACCACCCCCGCGTGCGCGGGGACCACTACAAAGAGAAGGACGGCGAGGGCCAGCGCCCGGGACCACCCCCGCGTGCGCGGGGACCACAGTCTGGCGAACTCGACCAGGCGCGCCAACTGGGGACCACCCCCGCGTGCGCGGGGACCACGAGACGGCGGAGGAAGGACTGCCAGCGACAAGGGGACCACCCCCGCGTGCGCGGGGACCACCCGCCGCCCAGGTACATCACCACATGGCCGGAGGGACCACCCCCGCGTGCGCGGGGACCACAGGGCGCGACCTGCGCCTTTAGTCGGTGGCAGGCCGGTTTTTACTCACTTTCGCTGCTTCCGGCATTCGGGCTGAATCATGGCAAACCGGCCTCCAGGACGATGCGTTGAGCGTGCGAGCGGCGTGCCCCGTTCTGCTCGGATCATAGGGTCAGGAGCCGTCGTGTACCCAGCGGTTCACGCCCCGCCGCGCCCCGCCGTCGCGTCCGGCTCGCCCACTCCGCCGGTCGCCGCCTCCACGGCGGCCTCCGGCCGCGTCCGCTCCGCCGGGGCCGCGGCGCCCGCCACGGCGCCCGGCCCGTCGGAACCCGGCGGCTCCGCCGCCGCCCGCTCCCGAGCCGCCGCCAGTTCCACCCGCGTCGCCCGCGCCGAGCGCAGCGCGTCCCACGTCAGGACGGCCAACGCCAGCCACACCAGCGCGAATCCGGCCCACCGCTCCGGCGGCATGGACTCGTGGAAGACCGCGAGGCCGAGGGCGAACTGGAAGATGGGCGCCAGGTACTGGAGCATGCCGAGGACCGACAGCGGCAGCCGGACCGCCGCCATGCCGAACGACACCAGCGGGAGCGCGGTGATGGCGCCGGAGGCGACGAGCAGCAGCAGGTGGCCCGAGCCCTCGCTCGTGAACGTGCTCTTGCCGTCGGCGCCGAGGAAGAGCAGGAAGCCGAGCGCCGGCAGGAACTGGACGGCCGTCTCGGCCGCCATCGACTCCAGCCCGCCCAGTCCCACCTGCTTCTTGAAGAGGCTGTAGGTGCCGAACGAGGCCGAGATGCCCAGCGCGATCCACGGCAGCTTGCCGTACCCCACCGCCAGCACGATCACCGCCGCCGCGCCGATGCCGACCGCCGCCCACTGCGCGGGCCGCAGCCGTTCGCGCAGGACGAGGACGCCGAGGGCGATGACGACGAGCGGGTTGATGAAGTAGCCGAGCGAGGTCTCGACGACGTGACCGGCGTTGACGGCCCAGATGTAGATGCCCCAGTTGACCGAGATCGTCGCGGCGCTCAGCGCGATCATCGCGAGCCGCCTCGGCTGCCGCAGCAGCGGGCGTATCCAGGCCCAGCGCCGCGTCAGGGCGAGCGCGGCCACCACGGTGACCAGGGACCACACCATCCGGTGCGCGAGGATCTCGAACGCTCCGGCGGGCTCCAGGAGCGGCCAGTACAGGGGGAACAGCCCCCAGATCGCGTAGGCCGCGAGCCCGCACAGGAACCCCGTGCGCGTCTCGTTCTGCTGCGTGTCCGGCTTCACGGATCGACCCTCCCGGCGGTGTGTGACGACGACCTCGCGAAGGTAACGCCGCCCGGGCGCGCCTGTCATGTCCGTATCGCATGACGGTCATGACGTGCTCGGCGGGCGGGCGGAGCGCAGCCGTTCCACCGCCTGGGAAACGTCGAACGGCAGGATCGTGACCGCCACGTTCGGCAACCGCTCCAGCGCCCGGGCCATCTGCTCGCCCGTGCCCCGGTGCAGCAGCCGGCCGAGCGGCGTCGAGTACGTCCGCCGGGGGAGGAGGAGGGTGAGCGCGGTGGAGCCGTCGGCGGTGGTCCGGGCCGCGAGCGCGACGACGGCGTGCCGCAGCCGCCGGTCCGGGCAGTCGACGAGCTCCAGCGGGACGTTCGTGCCGGGCGTCGCGTCCCAGCGGGCGGCCAGCCGCCGCGCCCGCGTCTCGTCGATGACGAAGTGCAGGGCGCGCACCTCGTCCGGCCGCAGCTCGTGCGCGTACCGCAGGGCCTTGACCGTGGCCAGGTCCAGGCTGTCGACGAGGACGTACACCAGGTGCCGCCGCCAGCGCGGGCGGCCGGCGGTGAAGGCGGGGACGTTCTCCAGCACCGCCGCCTCCGCCCGGTAGTGGCGGTTGACGCGGATCAGCGCCCACACCCCGACCGGGAAGACCACCACGACCAGCCACGCGCCCTCCGTGAACTTGGTGATCGCGAAGATGAGCACGACCAGGGCCGAGACCACGGCGGCGGCCAGGTTCACCGCGGCCTTCGCCCGCCGTCCCGGGGCGGCCGGCGAGCGCAGGTGGTGCGCGGTCATCCCGGTGGCGGCCATGGTGAAGCCGGTGAAGACGCCGATCGCGTACAGCGCGACCAGTTTGTCGACACTGCCGCCGGTGAGGAGCAGCAGTGCCAGCGAGACGACGGTGAGGCAGATGATGCCGTTGGAGAAGGCGAGGCGGTGGCCGCGCCGGGTGAGCTGACGGGGGAGGAAACGGTCCTCGGCGACGAAGCTGGCGAGGAACGGGAAGCCGGTGAACGGGGTGTTGGCGCCGGTGTAGAGGATCAGCGCGGTGGCGAGCTGGACGAACACCAGGCCCGCCGTCCCCGCCCGGCCGTCGCCGAAGACGAGGTGGGCCTCCTGGGCGAGGACGGTCGGGTTCCCGTCCTCGTACGGGATCGCGTGCGTGAAGTGGGCCAGCACCGAGACGCCGGACACCAGGATCCCGAGGATCACGCTCATCACGGTGAGCGTGCGGCGCGCGTTGCGGCCCTGCGGAGGCCGGAAGGCCGACACCCCGTTGGAGATCGCCTCCAGGCCGGTCAGCGACGAACCGCCGTTCGCGAACGCGCGCAACACGATGAAGAGCGACGCGCCGTAGAGCCAGCCGTGCCCGGCGCTGCCCAGCGGAATGGCGCCGTGCGCCCCGGTGTCGGCGTGCGGCAGCCCGCCGTCCAGCCCCCGGACGAGCCCGACGCCGAGCAGCAGCGCCATCGCCGCCATGAACAGGTAGGCGGGCAGCGCGAAGGCCCGGCCCGCCTCGCGGATCCCGCGCAGATTCCCGTACATCAGCAGCACCACCACGGCGATGGTGATCGGCAGCTTGAGGTGGTCGATGCCGTGGTAGCCGTGGCCGATGAGATGGGCGAGGGAGATCAGCGCGTCCGTACCGGCGGCGGTCTGCACCGCGACCGTGACCGTGTAGTCCACCAGCAGCGCCACGGCCGCGATCTGCGCGACGCGCGGCCCCAGGTTCTCCCGGGCGACGACGTACGAGCCGCCGGCCCGGGTGTAGACGGTCACCACGTCCCGGTAGGCGAGCGTCACCAGCAGCAGGACCAGCAGGATCGCCCCGGTCACGGGCAGGAGGAGCGTGAACGCGGCGACTCCGGCCACCGGTACGAGGATGCGGAGCATCTCCTCCGAGCCGTACGCGGTGGAGGAGACGCAGTCGGAGGCGAGGACGCCGAGTGCTGTCGGGTTCGACAGTTTCTCCTGGGCGAGGCGCTCTGTCACCAGGGGCGGGCCGAGGAGGGCGCGCTTCGCGCGGTAGCGGAGGCGGTCGGGTGGGAGGGAGACGTCGGCGTCGGCCATGTCCCCCATGACAGCGGGCGGGGG
>NZ_JBPQTX010000341.1:0-7315 GCF_051386555.1 Streptomyces sp. URMC 126 | reverse complement strand
GGGGCGGAGGGGACGGTTCGTGGGGAATCCGAGCAAGTGATCGACCACTGTTACGTTGGAGACCGAACGAAGCAGTGGGCAGGAGGATTTCGTGACACGCACCGTTCTCGTCACCGGAGGCACCAGCGGTATCGGCCGGGCCGTGGCGGCGGCGTTCGCCGCCGACGGCGCCGAGGTCTTCGTCACCGGACGCACCCCCGCGACCGTCGAGCGCACCGCCGAGGAACTCGGTGTGCACGGTGTCGTCTGCGACGCCGGCGATCCCCGGCAGGTGGAGGCGCTCGCCGCCCGGTTCGACACGCTGGACGTCCTGGTCAACGCCGCGGGCGGGCTGGCCCGGGCCGTACCCGGCGCCGAACCGGACCTCGACGCGCTCCTCGCGCAGTGGCGGGAGAACCTGGCGCAGAACCTGCTGACGGCCGTACTGACCACGGCCTCGGTGCGGGACAAGTTCACCGGCGACGGCGGCGCGGTCGTCAGCATCGGTTCGATCGGCGCCGAACGCGGGGGCGGCTCGTACGGGGCGGCCAAAGCCGCCCTGGCCGCGTGGAACGCCTCGCTGTCCGCCGAGCTCGCCCCCCGGGGCGTCACCTGCAACGTCGTCGCCTCCGGGTACGTGGCCGGCACCAACTTCTTCCGGGACGGGCTGAGCGAGGAACGCGAGCGCGCGCTGGTGGAGGAGACGCACGTCAAGCGCGCGGGAACGGTCGACGACATCGCCCGGACCGTGCACTTCCTCGCGTCACCGGGGGCCCGGCACATCACGGGCCAGACCGTGCACGTCAACGGGGGCGCGTTCACCACCCGTTGACGGCCCCCGCCGCCTGCCCCGCCCGCTACCCGCCCGGCGTCAGGAGCAGCGCGAACGCGGACAGCGTCACCATCGAGACCAGCGTCGAGACGACCACCGCGTCGCGCGCGAGGGCGACGGCCGCGCCGTACTCGCGCGCGTAGACGTAGACGTTCTGCGCGGTGGGAAGGGCCGAGCAGACGACGGTCGCGAGGAGCTGGTGGGGCGGGAGGTGCAGGACGAAGCGGCCGGCCGCGTAGGCGGCCGCCGGCTGGACCAGGGTCTTCAGGAAGACGGCGGCTCCGAGTTCCGCCCGGGCGCCCGCCGGCCCGGTGGCCGCGCCGCGGGCACCGTGCAGGGACAGGCCCAGCATCACCAGTGCCGTGGGGACGCCCGCCCGGCCGAGCAGGTCGCAGGAGCCGTTCAGGGCGGCCGGCAGCTGCCAGTGGGCGGCCGAGAAGACGCCGCCCGCCGCGGCGGCCAGGACGATGGGGTTGCGGACGGGCGCCAGGAGCGCCCGCCCGGCCCGTCGGCGGGCCTCGCCCGTCCCGGCGCCGAGCACCGCGAGCATCAGGGGCGTCACCACCAGCACCTGGAACAGGATCACCGGAGCCACCACCGACGCGTCGCCCAGGACCTGGGCCGCCACGGGAATGCCGAGGTTCCCGGAGTTGACGTAGCCGGCGACGAGCCCGCCGACCGCCTGTTCGGCGGGCCCGCGGCGGAAGAACCGGCGGGACGCGGCGGCCCCCAGCAGGAGGGTCAGGGCCGTGCCGGCCGCGAAGGCGAGCATCGAGGCGTTCGCGAAGCCGGCGAGCGGGGTCCGCGCGAGGAGTGTGAACAGGGCCGCCGGCATGGCGATGTGGAACACGAACCGCCCGAGCACGTCCTCCGCGTCCCCGCCGAGCAGCCCCGTCCTGCCCGCCAGGTAGCCGACCACGGTGAGGGCCCACAGCGGGACGAAGGCGGAGAGGAGGGCGGTGAGGGCGTGCGGGGCGGCGGGCATGGCTGGTCCTCGGACGGGGGCGCCCGTCAGGGGACGGGAGGGAGAGAAGGGGCGGAGTCCGGCAGGGGTGGCGGAGGCGCGTCGCTCACTCCGGCGGCTTCGCCTTGAGCCCGTTCCCGCACAACGGCACGACGGCGAACGGACGATCGCCCTCCACCGCGTGCTCTGGTACCAGCCCCTCCCGCAGAGCCGCCCAGCACACGGCCGACGTCGGCTCCACGTAGAGCCCGTTGCGGGCGAGTTCGCGGTGGGCGGCGACGATCCGGTCCTCCGGAACCGTCACGAACGTTCCCCCCGTCTCCCGTACCGCCCGCAGGACCTGCGAGCCACGGGCCGGGCGGGCGACGGCGATGCCCTCGGCGACGGTCGGCGTGACGGTGACCGGCTCCGGCACGTCGCCGCCCGCCGCTGCGGCGCGGGCGAGCGGCGCGCAGCCGGCGGCCTGGACCGCCGTGATGGCGGGCAGCCGGTCGATCAGCCGCTGGTCGAGGAGTTCCTGGCAGCCGAGGCGGGCGCCGAGCACCAGAGTGCCGTTGCCGGCCGGGAGGACGAGCGTGCCGGGCAGCCGGCCGCCCAACTGCTCCCACAGCTCGAAGACATAGGTCTTGGTGCCGTGCGGGAAGAACGGGTGGTGGACGTGGCTGGCGTAGAACGTCCCGGGCTCCTCCGCCGCGCGGGCCGCCGCGGCGGCGGTGTCCTCGCGGGAGCCCTCGATCCGGCGCACCACCGCGCCGTACGCGCGGAGTTGGGCGACCTTGCCCTCGGAGGTGGCCGCCGGTACGTACACCTCGCAGGCGAGGCCCGCGCGTGCCGCGTAGGCGGCGACCGCCGTCCCCGCGTTGCCGCTGCTGTCCGCCAGGACCTTGGGCACGCCCAGCCGGGCGGCCAGCGCCACCAGCAGGACCGCGCCTCGGTCCTTGAACGAACCGGTGGGCATCAGGTGATCGGCCTTCAGGAGGACGTCCGGCCGGCCGGGAGCGCCGATCAGCGGGGTCATGCCCTCGCCGAGGCTGATCCGGGGCGGGCGCGGCATCGGCAGCGCCTCGGCGTACCGCCACAGGGTGGGCGGGCGCCGGCCGAGTTCGACCGCGTTGGGCATGGCGGGCGCGAAGCCGTGGACGTCCAGCAGGCCGTGGCAGCCGGCGCAGCGCCACGCCAGATCGGCGAGGGCGTGCAGGCGTCCGCAGGTGGCGCAGCGCAGCCGCACCCCGCCGTACGGGGCGTCGGGGGTGCCGGGGCCGTACGCGTCGCGGGAGGAGACGTACGCGTCACGGGAGGGGAGCGGGGCGTGCGGTGGGTTCGGCTCGTGAGCGCCGTACGAGCCGTGCGCGCGGTACGGATCCCGCGGGCGGTACGGCTGTTTCGAGCGGAACGGGTCGTCGGTGCCCGGCGGACCGTAGGGGCGGAGCGGGCCGGAGGGCCCGTCGGCCGGAGAACGCATCGTGCAATCCCTCCTTGAGTCCTCCTCGTGCGTCACGTCGGCCGGTCGGCGGCGGCGGTCCGGCGGACGGAGCGGCGGGGGGCCGGGGCGCGGAGCCGGGGCGGGAAAGGAGGTGCGGAGTGGTTAACGCCGCGTCGTGCGGCCGTCCCGTCGTCCGTACGGTCATGCGCCAGCCCCTCCTCCCGCGCCGCCCGGTGCGTCCGGTGCTCCGGATCCGGCCCGCGACTCCCGGCGCCCGGCGGCCTCGGGGCCGCGAGGCCATGGGAACCGCGAGGATCTCGGCGGCCGAGGTCACCAGCCCGTCCAGGCAGAGTGTCCAGCGATCTAGACAGTTCGTCAAGATTTGAAGCGCGTATCCCCGATGACGTACTTCTAGTCTCGTTCCGGACACGCGGGACGCGCGGGGGGCCGGGGTCCGGGCGCCGGAGTCCGGGAGCCGGAAGGATCGGACGGCCGCCGGCGGCGAACGACGGCGGCCGGCGGCCCGTGGACGGCGGGCGGGCGGCGAACGGCGGGCGGGCCGGACGGTCCGGCGAGGCTGATGGGCGTGCGGAGGCAGGGATGACATCACCGGCATCAGCGGGACGGGCGTCGGCGCGGCCGGCGCCGCCGTCCTCCGAGGACGCGCCTTCCGCCGCTCGGGGGCCCGCCGGGCCGGAGGGCGGCCCGACGGACGCCGTCTCGCCGGATGCCGCCGCCCCGGATGTCACCGCGCCGGATGCCGTCGTGTCGGGTGCCGCGGGGCCGGAGGCCGACCCGGCGGGCGCCGACGGTACGGCGGACGCCGTGCTGCGGGCCCTGCGCCCGGTCGTCGACGGGCTCGCCGCCACCTTCGGTGCCCAGTGCGAGGTCGTGCTGCACGACTACCGCACCCCCGACGCCAGCGTCGTGGCCCTCGCGGGCTCGGTGACCTCGCGAACCGTGGGCGGGGCCATGAGCGAGATCGGCCTGGAGATGCTCGCCCGCGGCGACACCGCCCAGGACAAGCTCAACTACGTCACCAAGACGCCCGACGGACGCACGGTGAAGTCCTCCACCCTGCTGCTCCGCGACGGCGCCGGCCACGTCTTCGGGTCGCTCTGCGTCAACCTGGACATCACCGAACTGCGGCTCGCCGCCAAGGCGATGGCCGCCCTGGTCGGCACCACGGCGGACGCCGCGCCGCCGGCCACGACGGTGTTCTCGGACGACATCGGCGAAGTCGTCACCGCCGTGATCGCGCAGGAGGAGGAACGGCTCGGCCGGCCGCTGGCCCACGACTCGCGGCAGGGCCGGCTGCGGGTGATCGAGGCGCTGGACGCGCGCGGGGTGTTCCGCCTCAGCCGCTCCGCACAGGTCGTCGCCGAACGGCTTGGCGTGTCGCGGGCGACGGTGTACGCGGATCTGGGGCTGGTGCGGGGGGAGCGGCGGGCGCCGGACTGATCCCGTCGCCTGGCGCCCGGCGCCCGGCGGGCGCGAGGCGCCCCGGCCATCCCGGAGCACCGAGGCGGGGGCGGCCCGGCTCCCGTCCGCCGTCAGCGGTAGCGGGCGATGTCGTCGTAGTGCTGCCGCAGGGCCGGTGACATCGCGACGCGGCCGTCTCGCAGCAGGTTCCCGGCGATGGCGGAGGCGGCCGTCTCGCCCTTGCCGAGGGCCTCGGCGATATGGGCGGCGTGAGCGGGCTGGAGGGTCTCACCGAACGGGGCCTCGTAGGGGTCGGTGACCGCTTCGACCAGACACGGCCCGTCGAACGCCATGGCCTCGGCGAAGACGCCGGCCGCCTCGGCGGGGTCCTCGACGCGGAAGGCCCGCAGCCCGCAGGCCCGGGCGACGGCGGCGAAGTCGACGGGGTGCAGGGCGCAGCCCATCTGGGGGTTGCCGAGCAGCGCGGTCTGCTCCCACACCTCCAGGGCGAGGGAGTCGTTGCGCAGGACGACGACCTTGACGGGCAGGTCGTACTGGGCCAGGGTGGCCAGTTCCCCCATGCCCATGCTCAGCGATCCATCGCCGGTGAAGGCGATGACCGGCCGGCCGGGGTGGGCGAGCTGGGCGCCGATCGCGTAGGGCAGGGCCGCACCCATGGTGCACAGGGTGCCGGAGAAGGAGTAGCGCATACCGCGGCGCAGCCGCAGCCGGCCGCCCCACGCGGTCACCGTCCCGGCGTCCCCGGTGACGATCGCCTCGTCGGGCAGCGCCTTCGACAGTTCCCAGGTGACCACCTGGGGGCGCATGGGGGTGCCGGAGGAGGCCGCCTGTTCGCCGATCAGATCCCACCAGCGGCGGGTGGTGGCCCGCGCACGTTCCAGGAAGGACCGGTCCGCCTTGCGCTCCAGCAGCGGCAGCAGCCGTTCGAGGACCGCCGCCGCGTGGCCGACCAGGCCCACCTCCACGGGATAGCGCAGGGCGATGCGGTCGGCGTTCAGATCGATCTGCACCCCGCGCGCCTGCCCGGGCCGGGGCCAGAACTCGTAGTACGGCGTGGACGATCCGACGATCAGGAACCCGTCGCAGTCCTCGAACGCCTCGTGGGAGGCGCGGGTGCCGATCAGTCCCATGCCGCCGGTGGTGTACGGGCTGTCGTCGGGGACGCAGTCCTTGCCCAGGCCGGCCTTGACGATGGGCGCGCCCAGCACCTCGGCCACCCGCTCCAGCAGGTCGCCCGCGCCACGGGCACCGGCCCCGGCGCAGATCGCCACCCGAGAGCAGGAGTTCAGCACCTCGGCCGCCGCTCGCAGCCGCTCGTCCGGCGGGACGACGGTGAACGGCTGCCCTGCCGGTGTGAGGTGCCCGGCCGGTGAGAGGCGCTCGCCCGGTGAGAGGTGCCCCGGCACGTTCTTCGGCGAGGCGGTGTCCTGCTCCAGCGTGAAGGACTGGACGTCGATGGGGATCGCCAGGTGGGAGGGCGTGCGGTTCATCAGCGCGCTGCGCACCGCCAGATCGGTGGCGGTCACCGCGTGGGCCGGGCCCATGACCCGTTCGGAGAAGGGGCACGCCCCCTCCAGCAGGCGGTCCGAGGGGCAGGTCCTGCAGGAAGTGGGCGCCGATCGTGTCGTGGTACGACAGGCCGGTGACGGCGATGACCGGGGCGCCGTCGATCCGCGCGTCGTACAGGCCGTTGAGCAGGTGCACCGCTCCCGGTCCGGCGGTGGCCACACAGACGGCCGGGCGGCCCGTGAACTTCGCGTGGCCCACACAGGCCAGCGCCGCGTTCTCCTCGTGGCGCATGTGCACGAAGCGCATCTCGGGGTGGGTGCGCAGTGCTTCGAAGAAGCCGTTGACCTGGTCCCCGCAGATGCCGAAGCAGGTGTCCACGCCCCATTCCAGCAGCCGCTCGACGATCAGGTCGGACGTCGTCTTCGACGAACCTGGCTGCTTCTCGCCGGGCGGTGCGGGCATGAGGCGGCTCCTCGGCGCGCGGGTACGGGACCGCTTCCACCCTGCTCCCGGGCCCCCGGGCACGCACCCCCGGCGAGGCCGTCCGAGCGGGCGGCACCCGGAGGCGCGCCGGCGGCGGACAGGGGCCGGGCCCCGTCAGCTCATCCGCAGCGCCAGGAAGAAGTCCAGCTTGTCCTCCAGCCGCGACAGGTCCCGTCCCGTCAGCTGCTCGATGCGGCCCACCCGGTACCGCAGCGTGTTGACGTGCAGGTGCAGCCGGGTCGCGCAGCGTGTCCAGGAGCCGTCGGAGGCCAGGAACGCCTCCAGGGTGGGGATGAGTTCGGCGCGGTGGCGGTTGTCGTACTCGCGCAGGGGGTCCAGGAGGCGGGCGGTGAACGCGCGGCGGACGTCGTCGGGGACGAACGGCAGCAGCAGCACGTGCGAGGCCAGCTCCTGGTGGCCGGCCGCGCAGACGCGTCCGGGCCGGGCGGCGGCGACGCGGCGGGCGTGCCGGGCCTCCTCCAGGGCGCCGCGCAGGCCCTCGGCCGAGTGGACGGCGGCGCTCACGCCGAAGGTGAGGCGGCCGTCGCCGTCGAGCCCCCGGGAGAGCGGGGCGCGGACGGCGGCCAGCAGCGCGTCGGCGTGCAGGGCGGTGTCGGCGTCGGCCTGCCCCTCCTCGTCGTCCTCGTCGTCCCCGCCGGGGGCGGCGGGGGCCGGGGGGGCG